>CACWOA010000064.1:11085-12497 GCA_902762395.1 uncultured Ruminococcus sp. | reverse complement strand
GTGGCGTAATCGTCCGAAAATGCCTTCCTATTATATGGCATATTCTATCGCCTCCGCTTTCTCCAATCCCAGCCGCCGGATATTGATGGCGGTAATGATGACGTTGTACATCTTCTCCGAGATCAGCTTAGTGTCAAAGATATCGCTGAGTGAGACGTGATCGGTGTTGAAGTACATATCCTTCGACGCGCTGTAAAGTGTGTAGCAGTTTTCGCTCACCGTGTCCAGCCTGACTTCGTCGTAGTCGATGCGGCTCTCTCGGATATTGCCTTTCACCTTGTTCCACAGAATCTGATCCGCCGTGAGCAGATACATCGCCGCCATGAGTCGGGTGTCTTTCTTGTCCTTCTTGCGAATGGCTTTCTTGAACGTGGACTTGTGCTGCTGGCTTTTGAATCTCATTTGGTAATCACTCTCCTAAAATTTCGTTAGCAAACAAAAAAAGCCGACTGTCTTTCTGTCGGACGCTGATCAGACGTCCATCTTCAAAACAATCGGCTTTGATGTTTTTATACAAAAAAACGCACAGATTTTCTACCTGCACGCTTGATTGGCTGTGTATTGAATTTTCTTGAAATAGGGGGAAGCGTGGCTCGAAAAAAGATGCTTCAGGGGTTCGATTCCGTAAAGAAGGGCAAAATGAGCCAAATGCATCTACGGAAAAACCTTGCCGTTTTTTGCCCCCTAAAACCACGAAAAGCCCCGAAAATCGGGGCTTTAGGGGAGGTGCATCTTTTTTGTTCACCTATTCTGGTGGACGTTAACGGAATCGAACCGCTGACAACCTGCACGTCAAGCAGGTGCTCTACCAGCTGAGCTAAACGTCCGAAGATTTTGTTTTCGCCCCGGATTTCCGAGTGCTATGTTATTATACATGAACCGATCCGAATTGTCAAGTGTTTTTTTTATTTTTTTCAAAGAAATATTGAAACCGCCTTGTATTCATACAAAAAGTATGCTATAATAGTCGATAATAACGAAAGTAAAGATATTTATTGAAAAAAATATCTGACAGGATGAATTATGGGAGGGATACGTTATAATGAAAAACAAGTTCACCGTGATAGCCTCATGGCTGAACAAAGTCAAAAAGCTGACGCAGGAGGCTTTTTCCGCCAAAAACGAAAAAAAGAAAATGAAAACAGCCGCCGCCGCTGAAAAAATCTGCCGCAAGGCACTTGCACGCAGTCGTGAGGAAATCGTGTTTTATAAGGAAGAACCGTATAATCCGGGCTATACCAATTTTGCTCACTGCGTCTATTATATGAGTGCGCTTCTTGTTCGCACCGGTCAGTCCGATCGCGCACAGCCGCTTTTAGAGGAATATTATGCGCTGTCCGACAAGGTGGGAGAACATCTGTATACCATTGCCTGCGCCTGTTACTATGGGAGCATCCTCTGTGAACAGGGGC
>CACWOA010000064.1:0-11047 GCA_902762395.1 uncultured Ruminococcus sp. | reverse complement strand
GATCCCGCGTCGCAGGTGTTGGAACAGGCCGTGGACCGTATCAACGCGGACGAATGTAGTACCGAAATGGTTCTCTGTGATACCTACGCCGTCTGCCGCACTCTTGGGAATGCGGCGATTGCCTTTACCTATTCCGATACGGATGAGGGTTACGACCATCATCTGTTTACCGACCCCGCCAAATGGCTGCTGAAGCTCAGGGAAGACGGCGTGGATGTGGGTCGCGAAAACCTGAAGAAAGCGTCGTACTTCGCCGCAAGCGATTTGCTGGGTACTACCTGTTACCAGCCCGTATCCTTCGGCGACGCTTCCGGCGCGGTCAAGCTTGCCAAGGTGTGCGTCGCGGTGTGCAAACAAGAGGACAAGGTGGATTTCTATCTGCCTGCCGCCATGCGCATGATCGCGCTGGCTGCGGCGCGGGATTGCCGGTTTGCCGACTGTGTGCAGGCGTGCAAGGACACGCTCGATGTGTGCGCTATGTACAAATATGGGATGGGCGCTTCTCCCTTCGGCAGCATCCAGAACATCGCGGCGGACATGAACCTGCTGCTTGGCATCATGCATTACCGCGCGTCGCAGTTTGAGGAATGCATCCGTTATTTCAAAGCGGCGGTGTCGGCGCTCGAAGCCGATGCACAGGGAAAATCGCTGGCTTCGGTAGGCTATGTGGAGGTAGAGTCCGTGCTGCTGTCCATGACCTCCGCCGAAAAAGCGGCGTTTGCCTACAAATATATGGGGCTTGCCATGTTTGCCATGGACGGTCATTATCCCCCTTCCGAATGCGTGGAAACCGTCAGGACAGGTATGCAACTGCTCGAAACGGTCGACCCGGGCGAGCCGTATTTCCGCCTGTCCGTCTCTTCGGACTATCATATTCTTTCACAGATGTGCAGTCGCAGTGACAATCAGGCGTTGGCGGATGAATTTGAAAAGAAAAGCAAGGAAATGGGCTATGAGGCGCTCTCGCTGCTGGATGAAACGGCGTCGGACGGTGCGCGCTTTGCGGTGTATCAGGAACGTGTGGGCGTGCGCAAGCGGCTGGGGCTGCGGCTGGGGCTGCTTGAACTGTACAGCGACTATACGCGTTATGAGATGCTGCTGCACCAGCCGCCCTATACCGAGGAAAAGCCGCATAACGCCACGCTTGCCGATCTCTGTTTTCTGATGGGTGATAACTGCCGCGTGCTGGGAAAATATGAAAGTGCCGTGGAATATTTTCAGACTGTCAGAAAATACGCCTTTGATGAGGAGGGCAACTGTCACTTTGACCCGAGTCGCCTTGAAATTGCTTCCATTTCGGAAGCGGCGTGTCTTGCAAAAATCGGTCAACTGCCGCTGGCGCGCCGGAAGTTTCGGGAGTATGCCGAATGGCTGCGGCAAAAGGAAGGCGGGCAACTCAGCCGGAAGCGTCTGTTGATGCTCGCTCACACTTCGCGCGACATTGAGCTGAATCCCGCCGAATGCGCCGGATATCTCCGCAGCGCTGCGGAAGCTTTCCGCGATGGAGAAGAGGACTGCCTGACGGCGGCGGAGCTGTATAATCAGGAGGGAATCTGCTGGTACAACGCTTCGCCCGAAACCGACGCGCCCGATGACGTAGCTGTGAGCGACGAGGAAAAATCGCGGCAGTATGAGAAGCTGACCAAGGCGTTTTTCCGCAATGAGCTAACCGCATTTGAGAACGCGTGTGACAGGCTGTCCGCCTGTTCTCCCGACCATCCCAAGGTCATCGACCTGATGCCTTCGCTGATGTCCAATATCGGGGAATGTCATATGCGTTCGGGGGAGCACGAAAAAGCGCTGGAAGATTACCAGCGGTCTGTAACGGCGTTTGAAAGGCTTTTTGCTTCCGGACTATTCAGCGAAAAGCGCAAGGAGGAAAAAGCGTCCTATGTGTTCCAGTACGGTTTGTGTTTCAAGATGATGGGCGATATTTATGAGGAAAAGAACGACAACGAGTCATGCGCCCAGGCGCTGACCAAGGCAGTAGAAGTCATGGAAAAGCTCGATTCTGACGCGGCGCGCAACGAGCTGGCCGCCTGCCTCAACGCGCTGGGCTGCATTAAATACCGGTTGGGCGATTACAAGGGCAATATTGCCGACGTCACCCGCGCCATTTCCTTAAAAGGCGAGGACAAAGGCAGCGAGGTCATTATGGCCATTATGCTCAAAAACCGTTCCGACGCTTACCGCGAACTGGGCGATTTCAAGTCGATGCAGTCTGATCTCACAAACAATTCCTTCTACGGCTCCCACTGGTTTTCGATGGGCGTGTGTCAGGAAGGGCTTAATAAGGCGGGCAAGGCGGCGGATGCTTACCGTCGTGCGGCAGGATATATGGACGCCGCGTCGGATGACCAAGAACACGGTGTGAATCCCTATCTCAAGGCGTTGTGTCATTTCCGACGCGCCAACTGTCTCTGCCGCAGGGATGAGCAGGAATATTACGGCGCGCTGTTTGAATACAACAACGCCATCCGCCTCATCGAGGAGATGCCCGCTTCCAAAGAGCGCAACGAGAATCTCCGGCAGCTTCTCGCTTCACGCGGCAGTCTGTATGAAGCCTTCCGTGAAATCGACCTGGCAAGGGCGGATTTTCTCCGCGCCGAGAGCCTTAAATCGACCGGTGAATGGGAGTGAGATGTCTTTTATTACAAAAACATTACGGATTTGTTTGTAAAAATGTAAAATATTGTTCAACGAAATGCAATAAAATGGATTTACAATGAGATATTAATGAGGTTTATTTTAGAAAGGTGTCTTTAAATGCAGAACAATAACAACAATGTTCCCAGAAAGCCTGCCGCTTCCAACAAGGGCGGCGTTCCCAACAAGAACGCCTCTCCGAACAAGGCTGCGCCCAACAGGAACGCTGCTCCCAACAAGGGCGGCGTCCCCAACAAAAATGCATCTCCGAACAAGGCTGCGCCCAACAGGAACGCTGTTCCCAACAAGAACGCTGCGCCCAACAAGAACCCCGCTCCCAACAAGAACGCTGCTCCCAACAGGAACGCTGCTCCCAACAGGAACGCTGCTTCCAACAGGAACGCTGCTTCCAACAGGAACGCTGCTTCCAACAGGAACGCTGCTTCCAACAGGAACGCTCGTAACGGTGAAGCTAAAGTTATTCCACCTAAAAAATATGATATAACAAAAGAATATTTGGGATTTACTTTTCAGAATATAGAAGTATATAAGCGCACGGATGCGGATCAATATATTGAGAATGAACTGAAAAAAGAAGGATATAGAGGGCTTTTACGGACTCTTTGTGATAGTATCAACAATGGCACAGGTCACGCTGCTTCGTCTGTGCTTTATCAACCGATTGTTAATCAGACGCTCCAGAATTTTTTCAAAGTAGTCAATATTCCTCAAACCGAAATTGGTAACGGAGAAAGTTATTTGATTCAAAACTGGACAATTCTTAGATGGGTAGTGAATAATTATAACAAATTAAATAAAAATCAGAAAGATATTTTTAGAGATGATGCTGACCCTTGGACCCAGGAAATCAATTCTTTCGCCAACAATCAAAAACACAAAGCAGGCGTAAACAATAAATATGATTATACCAATTATATCTTAAAACCGTTTAATGTAATGATGCATACATTGGATCTTATCATGGGGAAAGATTATTCGCGTGGTGACGCGCTCTTTTCAAATTATTGTCTGAGCGGTACGCCAGACCGTGGTATCTATTTTGGCGAAATGCCGTTGAAACTCAAGGGTAATTCATATGATATTTACACCAACCCTGAGGATAAAGAATTCGCCGTTCGTCTGTATTTCCAAATCGTTGAATCATCTTTCCCGGTTCGAAAGATTATTCCGTTTGTGGGTCGTGGGCGTGATCAACAATGTTTTCATGTAAAATGTCGTAGTGCAATTGACGACCAGGAGTTCCGTAATGCGTATGAAACTAAGGTGGAAGTTGATGGATTATACTATATTCCATCGAATAAAAATCCCCGCGATGATTTTAACAAAGCTGTGTTGCTGCCTCTTTACAAGGGAAGCGATACCCAACATAACCCCGAAAAGGATATTTTTGAAGTAGCTCTCAACGATAAAATGATAAAAAACAACAACAATTTTATTTTCAAATTGAAAGTTTCTTACACGGATAAGCGATTGCCTCGAAAACGCAATCAAGTGGTCAAGCACATTTGTTACTGCTATAACACCTACGGCGGTGACAAGTGGGAAGTTACGAATTAAGGCTTGCCACGTTGTTGCGCGATGACGCGGCTTTCCGACACATATGTTACTGCTTTGCGTTTTGTGTGACAGGTTTCCCCGTCGGTAAAACAAAATCGACGGCGTTGCCGTTTCCGGAAGTTCCGGAGCGGCAACGCCGTCTTTTTTGTGTGCTGCGCTCCCGTCAACAGAAGGAAAACGCGCCGCACGGTCAGGGCTTATCTGTTGAAGCAGCCGCAGCCACAGCCGCAGATGCTGTCGTTGTCGCCCATGTTGCCCATGTTGCCGTTGCCATGGCAGCAGCAGTCGTTGTCATTGTCCTGGAGAAGCACCAGGATGACAAGCAGGATGATGATCCAAGTGAAGGAACCACCGAAGAAGCCGTTCATATCGTTTACCCTCCTTTCTTTTGGGTTCTCTACATAATATGAGAAAGAGGAAGGAGCGGTGCTTGCTTTTTTTCAAAAAAAACCGCAGACGCCGCTTGCACAGAAGCCGCGTCTGCGGAGAATGATTCTGTCGTTTTTGCCCGGTCAGTGACCTTCGATTCTGTTTCTGGACATATACTCCTCAAATTCCTTAGCGGAGATGGGTTTGGAGTAGTAATAGCCCTGAATCAGGTCGCACTCGGTGGTGCGAAGGAAGGCGACCTGTTCCTCCGATTCGATTCCCTCCGCCACAACCGTCATTTTCAGCGACTTGGCAAGATCAATGATATTTTGAACCACGATGTTGGCGCGGTTCAGGTCTGTGACATGGCGGAAAAATTCGCCGTCGATCTTGAGCGTGTCAAAGGGGAGTTCTTTCAGAAGATTGAGGGAGGAATAGCCGGAGCCGAAGTCATCCATCGACACCGGGAAGCCCATGGAGCGCAGCGTGACGATAGTGTTGACCAGCACTTCCATGTCGTCAAAACAGGCGCTCTCGGTCAGTTCGAGGTCGATGTACTGATGCGGCACCCCGTATTTGTCCACGATGCCGCAGATTTCCTGCGCGAGGTGGGGATCGCTGAGCTGCACGCGGGAGACATTGACCGAGATCGGCACGGTTTTGAGTCCCCGCTGAAGGCGTTTTTGCTGGAAGCGGCAGAGCTGCTCGAGAATATAGTTGTCAACCTTGCCGACAAAGCCGTTCTTTTCAAAGAGCGGAATGAATGTGCCGGGAGAAATGAAGCCCTTTTCGGGACTGATCCAGCGCACCAGCGCTTCCGCGCCGCCCAGCGCGCCGCCCTGCACCTTGTGCTTGGGCTGGAGATACAGCTTGAATTCGTCGTTTTCGAGGGCAGACTGCATCAGCTTTTCCAGCTCATGCTCCTGCGTCATGGCGGTGCGCAGCTTTTCGTCGAAATACACCACCGTGTTGACCTTTGCGTCGTTGACCGACTGCTCCGCCATATTCGCCATATCCATCGCGTGCACAATGTCCTTGTCGGTTTCATCGAGAAGATAAACGCCGACGGTCAGCGAGACATTTTCACTGTTGGGACCGTCCTTCATCAACTGAAAGAGATCGTTGATGCGTTCGTCAAGCTGCTGTTTATCGGAATAGGTCCACAGAACTACAAAATTGTCGCCGCTGCGGCGGGCGCTGATTTCCTTGGCGGAACACATCAGTTCCAGCGTCTCCGCGATGTACCGGAGAAGACTGTTGCCCGCCCGGTTGCCATAGTAGTCGTTGTAGATGGCAAAGCGGTTGACGTTGATATCCAGCACGGCGTGCTTGCTCATCCACCAGCTTTTGTTTTTCAGACGGCTGTTGGATGTGATGACAAATTTCTGCCAGTTGGCGCGTCCGGTGATCTCATCCTTATAGGCAAGGCTGGTGATCTTTTTGCCGCTGTGCCATTGCAGCAGCAGCATGACAATCATCGCCACCAAAAAGATCAGGACGATGGAAAAGAGAAGTACGCGGCTGAGAATGATGAACGAAATCGTACTTTGCGAGAGATTAAACGATCTGACATAGAACAGCGTCCACCCGTTTTGCACAAGCGGCTTTTTCATATAAATGCTGCTCGTGCTTTCGCGACGGGAGAGCCAGCCGAAAAATCCCTGGGAATTAGTGATGTCACCCGTATAGTAATCGGTGGCTTTGACGGGCAGCGTTTTGCCGCCGGTTTCTTCCTCCGCGGATGTCTCGTCGGTTTCCGTCGTTTCGGTGACGGTTTCGAGAAGCCGGTAGCTGTCGTCCGAGCCGTCGGCGTATTTGCTGTCCTTGACGGTTTCATAGAAACTGCCGCTTCCCGAAGAGGAGGAGGACATGACCAGCTTACCTTTGGCGTTGAGGATATACATACCCGAGTAGGGATTGACCGCGTAGTCGGTGTAGTCGGACAGCACGAGCTGCGCCTCCGACACGCCGCAAAGCACCGCCATGATCCGCCCTTCGGTATCGGTGACAGGTGCATAATAAACCACCGCGTAGGCGGAGTCAGTGGCGACGTGCGGTTTGAGCCGGTCGGAAATGCCCGAACGTCCGCTGACGGCTATCTTAAAATAATCCCTGTCTGCGACGGAAGAAACCTCGCCTTCTTTGACGTAGGCGTTGCCGTCTGTATCGGACAGCAGCACGGCGGCAAATCCGCCGTTGTCGGCGTAGGTTTGCAGGCTTTTCTGATGCCGTTCGAGAAGCTCGTCAAAGTCGGTTTCCTTCTGGGACAGTGTTTCGGCGGTGCTTCGGATAAACTCGGATTTAGCGGATATGTGCTTCTGCACTTTGGCCGTGGTCTGTTGCATGGAGACTTTGTTTTCATTGAATTTGTCCTCCATCATGCTGCGGTCGGCAGAGCTGATGACCACTAAACTGAATACCGAAATGACGACACATAAAATCACGCTTGCCGCTATCAGAATCGGCAGGCGTATTTTACTCAGTTTCAAAGCTACCACTCCTTCTGTGAAAGGGAATCTGTCAGGATTCATTTGTATTTTATCATATCATAAAACACACGATATTTCAATACAGATTATACAAATTATTAACATTATCATAAAAAAATCCGTTTTTTATGATGAAACAATGACACCCTATGCCCCTGCTCCGCATACTGTGAAGTAGGGATTAGTGGGGAGTGAAACGGGAAATGTGGTTCACACACATTAAAAAGTTTCTGTTTAACCGGTCAGTGATCACCGATCACTGACCACTGACCACTGACCACTGACCACTGAAAAAGGAGGGCTGCGTATTGCTGAAAGAGACGTTTTTTTGTGCGGCGGTCATTTTGGGGGCGGCTGTGGTGCTGTGGATTGTCACGGCACTGATCGGCATGGTACTCTACCAGTCAGGGGGCACAGAGCGGGAATATATCGTGATCCCGGTGAAGGGACACAGGGAGGACATCGAGTTTGTCATCCGGAGAGCGGTCGCTTCCCGGCAGCGGGGGACGGTGGTCATCGTGGCGGATTTCGGCACGGACGCTGAGACAGCCTCCATTGCGCGCCGCCTGTGCGACGAGTGTGAACGGGTGGAGTGGGTGCGCGGGGAGGCGGTGGAACAATGCCTGCGTCAACACATCAACACAAGATGACGGAATAATAAAAGAAGGATATAAACTCTATTTTTTCTCCGGCTGAATAAAATGAATTTGATTCTTGACACAGGAGATGACGCTTGTTCCTTTACTCTGAATATATTCACCGTCAAGCGACCAGTCGGACACACCGTCGGATTGTATCACAAATCGGTCGGAGCGGCAGAAATCAATATAGGGGCTGTCGTAATAGTCGCGGTGGGTGATGCTGTGTATTTCGGCAATCAGCGTGGCGAGGCTGTCCGGCATACGGATGAGAAGCATTTCGAGCTTTTCATCGCTCACATCCACGGCGGTGTCCCCGTATTTCACCAGCCCTCCGATAGAGCGGGAATTGCTGATAGCGCCGAATGCGTAGTCGCCCTCGTATGTATGCCCGTTGGCGGTGACGGTCTTGTGTTCGGCGCGGATTTCGCTGAGGTCCTTGGCGCCCTCTAAGAAATAGGAAAAGCGACCCAGCAGATTTTTCATGCTCTGCGGTGTGGCGTAGGAAGTTTTGGTAAAGGCTCCGAAGGAAGCGACATAGCTGAAGTAGCGGTCGTCAAACTGTCCCGCGTCAATGGTTTCGGTGCGGCAGGCGATAATATCCCTCACTGCCTGACGCGGCTCTTTCGAGAGCCGCATACTCGAGGCAAAGTCGTTGGTGCTTCCCGCCGGAATGTAGCCGAGCGGAATATCGAGTCCGCTTTTCAGAAGACCGTTGATGACCTCATTGAGCGTACCGTCGCCTCCCATGCAGACGATCACGTCATGCTCTCTCCCTCTGCTGAGGACATATTTGGTGCCGTCCCCGCGTTTTTGCGTGAGAAACAGGGTGCATTCCGCGCCGTCCTGCCGGAACCATTCGACCACCCTGTCCGAAAGCTTTTCGCCGTGCTTGCGACCCGCGCAGGGATTGACAATCAGCATAATCTTTTTCTTTTCCATCCATGATCACCCCTTTTTTTGATTGGATGGTTGTTGATATCGTTTGGTATGTTATCACCTTGATATAAATTGATTGTAAACGATCAGCTTAAAATCAAGCTAAAAAAAGGAATGACTATACAAAAAGCCGCTGCGGTCTTTGAATGGCAGCGGCTTTTTTATCACAAAATTACGGTTTTTCGGGCAGGATTATGGTGATGCGGGTGCCCTTGTCCACGGTGGATTCGGCGGTTACGGTGCCGCCGAGCTTTTCTACAACCGAACGGGTGATGAAGAGACCCATACCGGTTCTGCGTCCCGACTCGTTGGGGACGTTGTCGCCCATGAAGCCCGCCATGAAGATGTGGGGCAGATCGTCATCCGAAATGCCGCAGCCGCTGTCATCCACCATCAGATGGATCATGCTGCCTTCTTTCTTGGCGGAAATGGCGATCTTGCCGCCGAGTCCGGTAAATTCCACGGCATTGAACACCACCTGCGTCAGCGCGAAGATGAGCCAGCGCTTGTCGGTGATGATGTCGATGTCGAGTCCCTTCCACAGCAGCCCGATGCGCTTTTCCATAAAGAAGGGGGAGAAGCGGCGGAGACATTCCTTGACCATGGCGGAGAAATTGTATTTTTTCAGTTCGAGGTTGTCCTTAATGCTGTCGAGCATGGTGAAGTAGTAAATACGGTCAAGCATGGCGTTGACATATTCCGCTTCCCGACCGAGGGCGTCTGCGATTTTTTTGTCGCTGAGCGATTCCACCTGCTTGAGAAGGCGGATGGCGGCGGGTTTGGCATCGGCTGCCCACACCTCCACACAGTCGCTGTAAAGCAGCTCGTCGTCGCTCATGTTGTCAAAGAACTGCTCGATCTCCTTGCCTCTGGCGCTTTGCACAGGAGAGGCGCTGCCGAGAGGATCCGCGCTCTTGACGGGCTGAGGCGCCGCCTGCGGATAGGCGGCAGGGGGCGTGTAGGCGGTAACGGGGGGCGTGTAGGATTCCTGCGTTGCGGCAGGAGCGGACGCCCCACGGAAGGGGATGGACATGACCGGACCGCCGATGACGTCCGGAACAGGGGGAGGCGCGACCACATGGGGCGCGACTGCCGCGGCAGCCATGGCGACAGCCTCATCCGCTCTGCCGGAGGGATTGGGGAATGTCATGACCGGCTGACCGATCGCGTCGCCGTCAAAGCTTCGGGCGGGTCGGTCAAAATCGGAACGGTCGGCATATGCGTCCGGTTCGGGCGTGAAGGCGAAAGACGAGCGGTCGTCAAAGCGCTCCGTCTGCGGCTGACTGTCGGGCAGCCCGTAGCCGGAAGCTCTGATCTGATCGGCAGCGGAGGGGATTTCATCGCTCCGTCCCCTGTGAAACACGCCGCCGAAACGCCGGGGCGGCTCTTCCTGCGCCGGTTCTGGCTCGGTGGTGTACTCAATTTCCTGATCCCGGTAGTCGTCGGCGGGGTCGTCGGAAAAATCGACCGCAAAGCGGTTGTCGTCTTCATAAGCTTCGTCTCCGAAATCGGCGTTGTCAAATCCGTCCTCTGACGGACCGTCGTTGGCGTGATAGCCATAGGACTCGTCCTGGTAAGCGAATTCGTCGGCGGAATCGTCAAAGAAGCTGTAGGTTTCCTCCTGCTGCGGCTGCGGCGGTGTGCGCCGCGACAGGATAAAGTCCGCGATGATGATGGCCGCCATGAGCAAAAAACCGATAGCGACCGAGATCAGCGCAATGACGCCGCCTGCTTCGGCAATCGCGTCGATGAGTATGCCGAGAATGGAAACCACGGCAAAGATTACCAGTCCTGCCGCCAGAATACGCTTTTTTTTGTCCATATCCCGGATAATGGGGATTTTTTCAAAAAGCGGGTCCAAAAAATTCATAGTGTCAACTCAACCTCCGTTTTGGCATCGTGCGTCTGTGGAATGGCACAGTCACAGATGACGCTTTACATATTATAACTCACTTATTGTTTCAATGTCAATTATTTAATTATGAATGAACGGCAAATTGCATATTAATTTTGAATCTGTTTACAAATATTTCACAGGTTTGCGGAAATATTCGCAGAAAAGGGGCGGGGTTCCTCTGGGGCAGATGATATTTTTATGCAGGCATTGACAATTTGGGCAGGATGACATATAATGGTTAAAAGCGGGATAAGCTGTAGAGGATTCACAGTCGGCTCCTGTTGGGCATTTGTCATACTATATTTTACGGAAAGGCTGCGTGAGCTATCATGGGAGTTTTTGAAGAAGTCGTAATCAACGCAAAAACCGCCGCTGCGACGGTGGGCAAGAAAGCGGAGCGCCTGGTGGATATTTCCAAGCTGCGCCTCAGCACGGCGGAGCTGGAAGGCGAAATCACCAAAAAGTACGAGGCACTCGGCAGATTTGTATAT
>CACWOA010000063.1 GCA_902762395.1 uncultured Ruminococcus sp. | reverse complement strand
ATCATCCAAAACGGAAAAATCGCCCGAATCATGGGCAGGAACAGCCTGGCGGAAGATGTGATGATGGATCCGCAGACACAATATGTGGATGCGGAAGAATGCCTGCTGCTTCCGGGCGGCATAGATGAGCATGTGCATTTTCGCGATCCGGGAATGACACACAAAGGGGATTTCCTAAGTGAAAGCCGGGCTGCGATTGCCGGTGGGGTGTGTTCGGTACTTGACATGCCAAACACCATGCCGCAAACCACAACCAATGCCCTATGGGAAGAAAAGCAGGCCTCGGCAAAAGGCCGTATGTATACAAACTACGCCTTCTACTTGGGAGCCACTGACCACAATCTGGAGGAGATCCGGAATGCCGACCACAAAAGGGTACCGGGTGTGAAATTGTTTTTGGGTTCCTCCACCGGTAACATGCTGCTCTCGGACGAATCGGTACTGGAGCAGCTTTTCAAATGGCAGGGACTGCCCTTTCTGGCACATTGTGAAACGGAAGATATCATCCGGAACAACCTGGCTGCCGCCAAGGAACGATATGGGGAAAATATCCCTTTCAAAATGCACCCGCAAATCCGTTCTACGGAAGCCTGCCTGCGTTCTATTGTGAATTATTTCGGGCAGGGGGAGATTCATGTAGCCGTCGTGGACAACGCCTCCAAAAGCGGCAAGCTCCGCTTGATAGAGGAAGCGTTCGCCGCTTATGACAATATCACATTTCTCTATTCAGAGAGCAATCTGGGATTTGCCAAAGGGAATAACCTCGGGTTTGCTTACGCCAAACGCGAATGGCAGCCTGACCTCATTCTTTTGTGCAACAACGATCTGGTCTTTGACCAGCCGGATTTTGTCGCGCGTCTGACGGCGGCGTATGAAGCCGAACCGTTTGACGTGGCAGGTCCCCGTATCATTTCGCTGATCGACGGTATGAACCAGAATCCCACGATTCGCCCGGTCAGCAGTAAAAAGGAAGTCGGGACCAGACTGTGGAAACTCCGCGTGTTATATCTGTTGAGCTTTTTTCATCTGGATGTGTTGGTAAAAAAATACGTTTCCAAACCGGTGACGGAATACCATTATGAAGAAGGCGCGGATTTTCAACTTCACGGCGCGTGTTTGATTTTAGGAAAGCGTTTTATCGAGCGTTACGACGGTCTGTATGACGGCACCTTCATGTACGGAGAAGAGGATATTCTGCGGTTTCAGGTGGATCGGGACGGGCTTTGCATGAAGTACCTCGATGATCTCGAGGTCAGGCACAAAGAAGGTTCCTCCACCGCCAGCGTGTATCGCAAAAGCGCGCAGAAACGAAGATTTTTATATAAATGGAGCATAGACAGCTACCGGCAGTTATACCGGATGATGACATAAAGGAGTAAGCGGCAATGATGCAGTCATTCAGACAGAACCTGTCCCTTCGGCGGGCGCGCAGAAGGTGGCGCAAGCAAAACGCGCATAACGACACCCGGATGGTCAATTATTTCTACCAGGACTGCGTGAGCGTCGGTAACGCCACCTATGGACCGCTGGAGGTGCTGACCTGCAATGAGAAACAGCAGCTCCGCATCGGTCATTATTGTTCCATTGCGCAGGGGGTAACATTTGTTTTAAGCGCCGATCATGATGTCAAGCGGATATCGACCTTTCCCTTTAAAGCGCAGTGTCTCAGGACGGCGCGGGTGGAAGGCACTTCCAAAGGGGATATTCAGGTGGATGACGATGTGTGGATCGGCTGCGGCGCCACGATCCTCTCCGGGGTACATATCGGGCAGGGCGCGGTGGTGGCCGCCGGCGCGGTCGTCACCAAAGATGTGCCGCCCTATGCTATTGTCGGCGGCGTTCCCGCCAAGGTGATCAGCTATCGGTTTTCGGAAGACCTGATTGCGGAGCTGCTGAAGATTGATTACAGCCGTCTGGATGCTGCCGTCATCCGGGCGCATGAGGATGCGTTGTACCGGACGCTGACCGATGCGGGACAATTGGAATGGCTGCCCAAAAAATAAAACGGCGCCGTTTTATGGAGGTTGAAAGAATGAATCGGAAAGAATGCTTTTTACTGTTAGGTGCGAATGGATTTATCGGCAAACAACTGACGCGCAAGCTCTCAGAACATACCCCCATAAAGGCATATGACAGGCAGTTTTTTGATGATTTTCCCCTGAATGACAATGTGACGTGTATCACCGGCAATCTGATGACCGAGGCGGATTTTGAAAGCCTGTTGAAGGACGTCACCACCGTGATACACTTTGCGGGCATGGCGATTCCCTCCGACGATACGGGACGCATTGAGACGGAAATACAATCCGATTTGCTTCCCACCGTCCACTTGCTCGAAGCGATGCGTCAGTATCAGGTGCCCAAGATTGTGTTTGCCTCCTCCGCGGGGGTGATTTACGGCGAGACGGGAGACACGGTTAATACATCCCGTTCCCGTCCGGCGCCCGCCTGTTCCTATGGCATTATCAAGCAGACCATTGAATCTTATTTAAAGCTGTACGCCCGGAACTACGGCATCCGCTGCAAAATCGCCAGAATGTCCAATCCCTATGGCATGGGACAGGACGTCAATAAAATACAGGGATTAATTCCCATCCTCATCCGGAATCTGATGCAGAATCAGCCGATTCATGTGTTTGGAGACGCGGAAAAGATGCGGGACTATATTTACCTGCCCGACCTGATTGAGGGTCTGGAAAAAGTGGTGTATGATGAAAGCGACGAGACGGTGTTTAATCTGGGTTTTGGTCAGTATCATACCATTCAGGAGGTCATCGACCTGATCGAAGAAAAGGTCGGCAGACAATTTTGCGAGATCATCCGGGAACCGGAGCGCAAATGTGACCTGAAAAAAAGTCTGGTTGATTTTGATGAAGCGCACCGCTTATTGCATTGGTATCCGAAGGTGGAACTGCGCGAAGGGATCGCCTTATTGTGTCAGCGGATGCTCGGATGACCGGATTTGTTATTTTTCTTATGGGAAAGGATGTTGCCGTATGATGAGCGAATCTCCGATCGTATCATTGTGCATCCCGACAAACGGCGTGACAGAATGGGTGTTTCCCGTGTTGGACAGCATCGTGGGGCAGAATGTCAGCCCCGAGCTGTATGAAATCATTGTGACAGATAACGGTGATAATCAGGATTTCAAGCAAAAAATGAGAGCTTATCAGGAACAGCATAAGCACATTGTGTATGAGGAAACCGCCGCGCTGTCGTTTGCCAATCAGACGGAGGCATATCGCTTTGCCCGCGGTCTGTTTATCAAGTTTATCAATCACCGCGCGCTCATGAAGGAGGGCGCCTTGGAAAGACTGATTGCGTTTGTGGAGGATTACCGCGAGACAAAACCGGTTGTCTATTTTTCCAACGGAGTGATTCCCATGGCGGAGGAAATATCGGAATACACCACATTTGACCAGTTCGTCAGGCATCTTTCCTATTGGTCGTCGTGGTCGAGCGGATTGGCGATCTGGAAAGAGGATTTTGACAAAATCCCCGAAGATACGGTTTATGATAAGATGTTTCCCCACACCACGATTTTGTTCCGGGAAAGAGAGCGGGGGCATTACATCATTGATAACACGGTCATGACGGAGGAATTGCCCAACGGGTCGATACCCAAGGCACGCTATGACCTTTTCCGGACGTTTGGTGTGGATTATCCTGCTATTCTTTTTGATTTATTAAGAGATCAGAGCATAAGATATGAAACTTTTAAATATGTAAAAGATCAGAATTTATGGTTTCTCGTCGAACTCTACTGGGCATATGTCATCAGAAAACGCCCCTGTTCGTATGATTTAAGCGGCTTGTCCCGTGTGTTCGATGTTTTTTACACCAAAGCGGATTTTAATAAAACCAAGCGTTTGTTTGTTTTGAAAAAAGCGGCCGGTCTCTTTGGAAAGAGGCGGTAAATGGATCGTGACAGAAAGAGGGCAGGTAATGACAATGGGTATGCGTGAAAATCAATACTTCATTTTTGACAGACCCCATCGGAACGCGTTGCAGTACGCATTCAAAACCGCAAGGGATTTTCTGGGCGCCGCATGGTTTCAGCTCAGGCTCAATCTGGCGCATCCCCGTGTGGAGGAAAAAAAATACCGCGTTTCTGTCTGCGCGATTTTCAAGAATGAGGCGGTTTATTTAAAAGAATGGATCGAATTTCACCGCATCGTCGGCGTCGAGCATTTTTATCTGTACAACAACAATTCCGACGACGGTTTTTCGGAGGTCATCGCTCCGTATCTCCGCGAGGGATTGGTGACGCTGGTGGACTGGCCGCACCAGCAAAAACAAATGGAAGCGTATATGGACTGCATCGCGCGGTTTTCATCGGAAACCAAGTGGATCGGCTTTATTGATATTGATGAGTTTGTGGTGCCGAAATCCACGGATACGATTTACGATTTTCTCCGTCCCTTTGAAAAGAACCGGGGGGCTGTCAGAATCTATTGGCGGCTGTACGGGTCATCCGGTCTGACCGGGCGCAGCACGGAGGGATTGGTGACGGAGGATTTTACCGTTTGCTGGCCGAAGTATGACGATGTGGGCAAGTGTTTTTACAATACCGCGTTTGGATTTGACCCGCATTCCGCCAGACATCATGTGACGCTGCATCATTTTTTCTGGGCGAATTACAAAGGAAAAGACGTTCCGCCTGTCAATATTTTCAACAAGGTGTGTCTCGGTGACAGAAATGTCGCGACGTCGGCGGATTTCCCGATTCAGATTAACCATTATTTTACCAAGTCATACGCGGAGTACGTTGCTAAATGCGCTAAAGGGGATGTGTATTTCACCATCAATCCGCATGACGAGGAGTATTTTTACAGACACGAGATGAAATGTACGGCTGTGGATTATGCCGCATACAAGTATCTGGTGAAGCTGAAGCTGGCAATGGAGCGTGCTGCGAATGAGTAATACGAAAGTAACCGGGCAGACGATTATCTCGGGGATGTTCTGGCGGTTTGGTGAAAAAATAACGGCGCAGATGGTGTCCTTTATCGTGTCCGTCGTGCTGGCGCGTATGCTGACGCCGCACGATTACGGGATCGTCGGTATTGTGTATATTTTTATTGTGATTGCGGAGGTTTTTGTCACCAGCGGTCTGGGGACAGCGCTGATACAAAAAAAGGACGCGACGCCGCAGGATTTTTCAACGCTTTTTTGGTGTAATCTGGCGCTTTCGGGAGTGTTGTATCTGCTGGTGTTTGTATGCGCCCCGTGGATTGCGGCCTTCTATGACATACCGCTTCTCACGCCTGTTTTAAGGGTGTGCGCCCTCCGGCTGCCGATTAACGCCGTCAATTCCATTCAGAACGCGTTCGTTTCCCGGCACATGGATTTTAAAAAATTCTTCTTCGCCACGCTGATCGGTACAGTGATCTCCGCGGTTGTGGGCATTGTGATGGCGTATCGCGGATGCGGGGTCTGGGCATTGGTGGCACAGATGCTGACGAATACGCTGATTGACACGGTTGTGATTTTCCTGACCATTCAGTGGAAACCCGCGTTTGTCTTTTCCTTCGAGAGGGCCAAGCCGCTGGTCAGCTACGGCTGGAAGATTCTTTCCACCGATCTGCTGGGGACGATATTCAATTATCTGAACGCGTTTATTATCGGAAAAAAATATTCGTCCGCCGATCTGGCCTATTACAATCAGGGCAATAAAATTCCGGAGCTGATTAACAACAATGTCGGTTCCACGCTGTCGGCGGTTCTGTTTCCCGCCATGTCGATCAATTCGGATATCGGGCAGATCAGACAGCTTCGGCGCAAGAGCCTGAAAATGATGGAGTACATTATTTTTCCGTTGATGCTGGGGCTGTTTTGCGTGGCAAGAAACATGATTCTGGTCATATATACGGAGAAATGGCTGCTTTCGGTGCCGTTTATCAGAATATCGTGTGTCGCTGCCATCATCAACGTGTTCGGCACCACCCTGATTCAGGAGATCAAAGCCATCGGACGGAGCGACATCACGCTGAAAATGGAATTGATAAAGAAGCCGCTGTTCCTGGTGATTATCCTCATTGCCATGAATTTCGGGACGAAAGCGATCGCGTTTACGCTTGTCATCAATTCGATTCTGGCGTTTTGCTTTAATGTGTACCCTGTCAGAAAGCATATCGGTTTTGATTTTAAAATGCATTTTTTGGATGCGCTGCCCGCTTTTGCCATGTCGCTGGCGATGTGCGCGGCGGTGTCTGTCATCGGTGTGATGATAAAAAACTGCACGGTTTGTTTACTGTGCCAGGTGATATCGGGCGGGCTTGTGTATGTGGGGCTTTCCATCCTGACCCGTAACGAATCGTATCTTTATCTGAAACAAATCATCCTGAATAAGGTGAAAAGGTGAACTATGAAGCTGTTATTTTTATGCAATACCCTGTATCAGACCATTGCCGCCTCGTGCATACGGCAAATGTATCCCGACAGCGAGGCGCACCTCATTCTTTCGGATCATTCGGTGGCCAACAGGACGATTTATGAGAGGCTCCGCCGTCATCCGGTGATTTTTGACCGTATATTCTATGTGGAAAGCAAATGGCTGTATGAGGATCTGCAATGCGGACGATGGGAGCGGATCAAAAAACAGATGCGGTTTCAGCAAAAGCCGCCTCTGGAAACGGACAACGGAGCGTATGATATGGTTTTTTACGCCAATTCCGAGCCGTATTCGCAATGGATCGTCTGTTACCTGAAAAAGCACTATAAAAATACGGTTTTTTGCTGGTACGAAGACGGTCTGTCCGCCTATTGTTTTGATCGGCGGTATTTTCGGAAAAGCCTGCATACCGGAATGACCGACAGGGTAAAAGCGTGGATGCATATTCATGTCCCCACCGACGTCGTCAGCCGATTTTATGTGTTTCAGCCCGAAATGATGGAGTGGCAGCCCAAGGTCGCCGTGACAAGGATTGCCCCTCTTGATGACAGGCTGCGGCTGCAATTTAACGATCTGTTTGATTACAGCCATTGCGAAGACCGTTATGAGCAGAAATATATTTTCTTTGAAGACGGGTTTGTGGACTGGAAGAAAAATGAAGATCTGGCATTGGTAGAGCAGATCGCCGCCGTCGTGGGAAGAGAAAACATCATGGTGAAGCGGCACCCCCGCAATCCCGAGGATCGCTTTTCACCGCTGGGCTATGTGACCAATCAGGATGCCTTTGTTCCGTGGGAGATTATCGCGTCCAATATTGATATCCAGAACAAAGTGCTGATTACCATGTATTCCCAGAGCGTGGTGACGTCGGAGATATTGATGAACAAAAAGGCGACTTCCATCATCATGGCCAAGCTGTATTCCGATTATGACAAAGGCGGTCATGAATTGTTTGACTATATGAACAGGAATTATTATTCCCAATCTCCCGATTGTTATTATGTGGTCAGCGAGCCATCCGAATTGAAAGCCATTCTCAGCAAAACAGAGGAAAGGACGATTGATTAAAATGAAAGTGGTTGCCTGTATTCTGTCATTTGACACCCCTCAGGCAGATATGATCAGGATTATGCAGTCTTTTTCCGAACAAGTGCCTGCTGACTATTATTTGAGGGCTGTTATTGAAAGCTATACACCGTTCTGATGGTTGGAAGCGGGTTTGATGGGCGTTATGCTGTACCTTAACTGGGGTCAGATGATGAATTTGATCAGAATGGGAAAAAACATGATCCAGAAAAAAGAAAGGTCGATTGGATAATATGAAAATCATTGGAATTATTCCATCGCGTTATGCAAGCACTCGTTTTCCCGGAAAGCCTCTTGCGGATATTTGCGGAAAACCGATGCTTTGGTGGGTTTATAACCGTGTACGCGGTGTAAACAAGCTGGATGAAGTATATGTAGCGACTGATGATGTAAGAATAGAAACGTATTGCAAAGAAAACCAAATACCGGTCATCATGACGATGAGTACCCATCGAACTGCGGCACAAAGATTGCAGGAGGTTTCTGAAACCGTTCAAGCTGATTTTTACGTTCAATTAAACGGAGATGAACCGCTGATTAACACACAGGCGATTGAAGCGGCTATACCTGATAAGATTCCTCAGGATTATGAATTTGGCACCAATATCATCACAGAGATAACAAATTGTGCGCAGGTAATGGATGCGTCAAACATAAAAATGGTTTTTGATAACGAAATGAATGCACTTTATATGTCCAGAACACCCATTCCGTATCCATTCAAATCCATTGATTTTCAATATTATAAGCACATAGGCATAATAGGTTACAATAAGAAAATGCTGGATTTTTACAAGAATTCGCTTCCGGGCAGATTTGAAATGATAGAGGGCATTGATACCATGAGGTTTTTAGATTACGGAAAGCAATTAAAGCTTATTATTGTATCAAACTGTTCAAGTCTTTCTGTTGATACAGAAAAAGATTTAGATATGGTCAAAAAAATGATAAAGGAGCATGGCAATGTCGAAGTATGATTTAAAACTACTGGACTGCACCCTACGTGATGGCGGATATGTAAACAACTGGCATTGGGGATTTAAGTGCGCAAGGAATATTATACAATCATTGACGAAAGCATCGGTGGATATTGTAGAAGTTGGTTTTTTGCGCAATGTAGAGGGATATGATCCCGATGTGACTGTCTGCAATCGGATAGAAGAATTAAATCATCTTTTGCCGGAAAGATGTGGGAATACCATGTATTCTGCCATGGCTATGCGCAGTAATTACGATGTTAAAAAACTTAGCTCATATAGCGGTAGCGGTATCGAAATGGTACGTATTACGGCGCATGATTATGACATTGAAGATGGGATGGAATTTGCCAAAGAAGTGAAAGAAAAAGGATACAAGTTAAGCATTAATCCCATAAACATCATGGGGTATTCCGAT
>CACWOA010000062.1 GCA_902762395.1 uncultured Ruminococcus sp. | reverse complement strand
TCTCCCCCTCATCCGAGCAGACCACCAGCCAGTGATTTTCCGTCTTTATTTTTTCTCCGTAATTGACAATAACGGTTCTCCACATCTGATTTCCCCTCCTTTCTTGCCGAGCAGGTCAATCGTATATTTCCTGACCGAATCACCCTTGGAAATGGTAAGGGCTTTTCTGACTTGGGTTGGTGTGTTGTCATAAGCGTAGCAAAGCTTATTCTGATTCACGTTGAAAGCGCCCACCACATATCCCTTGAATTTCTGCCGATGATTTTTGTCCGTCACTTCCACATAATCCCACTTGAAAAGATACATTTTGTGATGTGCATACCCCTCCGGTGTGACACATCTTTCCGCCAGCCAGAGTTTGCCGCCCGATTTTACCAGATCGGCATAGGTAATGCCCCGCATATTCAGTTTGCCGGACGTGTCCTCATACAACTCGATACAGTAGTAATTCTGCGCATTCAGCAGGGTGTGACCGCCGTCGGCTATGGTCTTGTCGAGAATCTTGCCGCCAAAGGTCTTGGTTTCGAGCAGTCTGACGCGGTTGACTGTCTGACCGTCGGGAAGAACCAGACACGTTTCCCCTCGTGCGGCAAGCGCCTGCCCCACGGTATCTTTTTCGTCCCTGTCCTTCATCAGTTCACAAAGCGTTTCTGTCAGCCGGGGGTCGCCGCTGTAAATCTGCGCTATCTGTTTTTTGGTGATATCCGTCACCGCTTTTCGCGTGACTTCATGCGGCACACCGTCCACCCGCACCACCGAAACAGGCTGCTCGCGCGTGATGGCGCCTGCCACGCTCTTTTCCTGCTTGTGAGAAGTAATGACAGGCGTGAGCGAAGCGGCAAATGCGGGATCGTCGGCATAAAATTCCGCACATTTCGTGTGGAACAGGGCGGCAATCTCGTCGTCCGTGACGGTTTCCTCCGGGTGGAACAGACGATAGGTATGCGGCTCGATAAAGCGGATATCCACTTCTTCCCGCAGATTGTCTATCAGACAGGGCGTTTTGTCCCTGCGCCTCAGCAGGGGCGCCACCTCGCCGCGCTCCAGTCCGTAATACTGTTTCATACTTCTCAGGCAGTCCTCCATGACCGCCTTGTATTCTTCATCCTCATATTTATTGCGTTTATATAGGCGGCTCAGCTTGTTCTGTACCGAGGCGATCTCCACATAAGCGGGGATGCAGCAGGCAATCACCACCGCGTCGGCGGCGTGATCGAGATAGGTCTCCTTTTTCAAATCCGCTTTGTCATAGGTTCCCCATGTTGCTTCATTCAGCCACAGCCTGCGAAGCTGCGACGTAATGGCAGCCTTGACCGCGTACACCTCGGTGCGGCGGTAGCGTTCCTCTTCCTCGTGACAAAACACAAGATTCTCTTTGAAATAACGCACTAAAAATTTCGATATATAGCGGGTATCGTTGAGATTGCGGCTTTTCCATTCGCTGACCAGCTCGCTGTCCAGCGTTCTCTGCATCAGATAATCGTACTTCCTGCGGCTGATTTTATTGGATTGGTACAGCGCGTTGACCCGTCCGATAAAGTCATCCGCCCTCTGCCCCGAAAGATACATCAGCGGCGTGCGCTGCCCCTTGCGCTGGTTTTCATCGGCGTACACCAGCGCCTTATTATGCCGGGTATTGTCGAGAATCAGCGAATAGGGCATGATATGATCCACTTCAAACTGCTTGTATTGGTTGCGGAGACAATCCGCCGCGTCGATGTCCCGACCGGAATACATACACTTCCATCCCTGCTGCTCACCGAGAAAATACCGCTCGATCTGCGGAACTGTCACCTCGGCTTCGTCGATCGCCAAAAGCTGCGCGATTGCCTTTTTGACGCGCGCGGTCTCCTTTTCGTTGCTTTTCTGCCGCTTCTGTATCTCCATCCGGTCATCAAAACTGCGGTTCAGGTCCGACGCGACCTCAATATTGATGGCATAAGGAGAGCCGTATTTCCCGATGATCGCGTTGACGACCTTGCGCGTCTCATTGATGGCGCGGCAGACCACCGGATTTTTGATGAACTCGAAGTCCTTATCAAAGGGAGGCAGTTTGACAGATCGCGGATGATCGGGAGCGTCGTTTTCCTGTTTCCTGATGAAATCCGCCTGATAATCGCCGTAGACGTCCCCCTCTAAAAACGCTTCGACCGCGCCGCGCATATATTTGTCGGACACATGGCAGGTGCCGGAGAATTTTTTGCCCACCAGTTTTTCCGCCAGTTCCGCCGGAATGCCCTCCACTTTTTTGAGCGCTTCCCGCCGTCTGCGGGGCGTGATATTCTGAGACAGACACACGCCGAGACGGTTGAGAAGGGAATTCATGTCGAAAAGATCTTCCGAAATCGCCGCCTGCCAATCCAGCCCGCACTGCTCAAAGAGCGGCTTGATGGTCTTTATGTAACGCAGAGAGGAGGAAAACGGTTCGCTTTTTCCCACCTCTGTCATTTCCACTTCGATGCCGTGTTTTTTGGCAAGCGACTTGACATTGGCTTTGGTCAGACTGCCGTTGACCAGCGCCTGCCGCACCATTTCGGCGGCAAGGGCGGAAGGCAGTCCTTTTTGCCCGGCTTTGTCGTAATAGCGGAATTGCGAGAGGGCGTTGACCAGAGAATAAATATCCGCCAGCGCAGTGAAACGGCAGCCCCTCGCTTCGTCGGGGAAGAAACGGCATTTGCCAAAGGTATCGAGAAATCCGGCGTAGCGGCGATAGGCGGTTTCCTTCACGCCATAGCCCGGACCGTCCTCAAACATACGCTGGTTAAAGATGATGTCCGACGCAGTCTGTATATTGCGATCCGTGAGAATGGCGGGATAATAGGTCTGCTGCGTTTTCAGAATCATCTCACACTCTTTGACAAGGTATTCCCGATTGATGCGCAGTTGCTCAGCGCGGAACCGGCTGTTGCGATAGCTGCGAAATGCGCCCGTTCCCTCAAAATACGCGTCCTGTTGTATCATTTCGGCTACCGTGCGGTATTGCCCCGTCCGCATCCTGCTGTCAATGGCTGCCGCGCCGCTTTTTTCTTCTTCATACGCTTTTCTTTCCTCCGCTGTCATCAGCGAGGTGTCCTCTTCATAAAAATCCCGGTACCCGCGATGATTGCAGAAATAAAGGAGGCACGCGGCGGTTTCCGTCGGCGTGAGCTTGCTGTCAAGCCCCTTTACCCGGATATCAATCACATTGTGGCTTCCGGTGCGGAGATATTCCTCCGCCTCCGAAGCCGCGACCAGTCCGATATTTTCGAGATGTGCCTTTATGCGTGCCTTGCGATGGGCGCGCCGCCTGATTTGCCGCCGCATGGAGCGGAACCGTCTCCGCGCCTGACTGGTTCTGTCCTTGCCTCTGCTTTCCTCGCCCGACTCATAGATGCGAACGCCAAAATCCAATATCCTTTTCCGTTCGTCACAACTGACAGCCGCCCAGCCCACAGAGCCAACCCCGATATCCAATCCGATTACATAACGCATACATCATTCCTCCTGATTTTTTTATGGCGAACCTCTTGACAAATCGTGTGAAATATCTTATACTGTCAGTGTCACTTAGGATTTTGGTGTAAGTTTATCAATATCCATCAGAATAAGCGCTTTGGTAGTATAAGTCTATCAATATCCATCAGAAGTTCTAAGATAAGGCATTATGCCGTAGGGTACGGCGGTATCCCAAAGTCTCCGCCAGACAAGCATGGCTTTCCATGCTTGTTTTTTTGCCCCTTTTTATTTTATCATACTATTTTTTTCAAAAATGTCAATGCGTTTTTTCACGTTTCGTCGGCTTGTGGCAGAGGAAGAGGAACGGGGACTTTTTTTGAAAAAAGAAAAACAAAGCGGCAAAATATGCCTTTTTTGAAAGGTTCAACAGGTAAAGTACCAAAATCGGGACTGCGATGTGATAATTTATCTCAATCATCTCTTGACCGTCTCTCTCTTTTAGGATATAATTGTATCAGATATCGCAAAGACGGATATTTTTTCCAATGGAGGGAAAGAGGCATGAAAACATATTGGTATTGCGGAATCAAGGTCAAAGGCATTCATAAAGATTACTGGTATATCAGTGATCTCGGCGCGCTGCAAATCGGCACATATGCCCAGGTGCCATTTGGCAGTGCCAATCATCTGCAAATCGGCATTGTCACATCCTGTGCCGAATATACCGCCGAAACGGCTCCCTATCCGCTTGGCAGCACCAAACATATCCTGCGGGTAGCGGCGGAGGAGGAATATAACAATCAGACGCCTGTCAAGCCGTTTTTCTCCTTTGACGATGACGACAATGACGACGATGACGACGAAATTTATGAAGCGGACGCATGGATTCTGTCGAAGAATTGGACAGAGGTGCTGGCGTGGGCGTGCGATCATCATGAAACCACCTCCGCAAGCGTCATGGAAAAGGTCGTCGAATGCTATGAGCTGTGCGTGGAACAAGGCATGGCGGTCGCCGCGCTGAATTTAGGGACGCTGTATTACACGGGGCGGTTTGTAGAGCAGGATTACCGCCGCGCGTTTCAACTGTACAAAATCGCCGCCGATCAGGGCAACATCCAGGGCATATGCAACTGCGGCTATTGTTACTATTACGGACGGCACAGCAAGATCGACTACCCCGAAGCCTTTAAATACTTCGCTCTCGGCGCGCTGCTGCATGACGATGCCAACTGTCTCTACAAATTGGGAGATATGTATCTCAACGGCTATGCCGCGGAAAAAAATGAAACCTTCGCCTTTCATCTTTATACACGCGCGCTCAAACGCTGTCAGAACGATGAGGGCAGCGCGGAATGCATGGCGGACGCGCAGTATCGCGTGGGAAAATGCCTGCTGTACGGCACGGGCTGCCAAAAAGACCCGGAGGAAGCCCATACACTTCTTTGTCTCTCGCTCATCAATTTTTACAAGCGCAGAAACACCGACCCCTTCGCGGGCAGGCTGATTCGCAACACGCAGGAACTCATTCACAAAGCACAGGAGCAGCTCGACGCTGAAATGCCCGGATAACCAGCAGGTATATCCCTTTGCGAAAACGCAAAGGGATATTTTATTTGCGCTATGCGGCACGCCGATTCAGATAAAAGTGCTTTTCATCCTTTATTCAGACAGAAAGATTCATTGCGTTGTTCATTTGACATATTTCACAATTTTTGCCGCGCGATCTCGTGAATATTTTTTAATAATATAGGATAAAAATTTTTCATTTTTTTGGACATTTATGGGACTTGGCATGGTATAATGATAGATGAACTTAGCGGTGGATGTGCATCCGCTTAATCGCTTTTCAGGTAAAAAACACAAACGCGTTTCATCTACCAAAAACCGTGTAAAAGGAGTTTGATTTTATGCGAAGCAGAAGATTCATCCCCCATCTCTGCATTTGTCTGTCGCTGATGGCCGTGCTGTCTTTCCACAATCCCGGTAAAACCGTCCTCGCCGCGCCGGCGTCGGGCGATGCGGCGCAAACGCTTGCCGTTGACCCCACCGGTAAGGGCGACGGTTATTCGGCTGTCCTCTATGACAACACCAACGGGCTTCCCACATCGGAAGCCAACGCGATAGCACAGACGTCCGACGGGTTTCTCTGGATCGGCAGCTACAGCGGTCTGATCCGCTACGACGGCAATACCTTTGAGCGTATTGACTCTACCACCGGCGTGGCCAGCGTCGTGAGCCTCTTTGTCGACAGCAAGGACCGACTGTGGGTCGTTACAAATGACAACGGCGTCGCGGTGATGGAAAAGGATACGTTCCGGTTCTACACCAAGGCGGACGGTCTGCGCTCTTCCTCCATTCGTTCCATTGCGGAAGCGACCGACGGCAGCATTTACATTGCCTCCACACAAGGCGTTGCGGTCATCGACACCGACATGAATCTGTCGGTTGTGAATGACACCATGCTCAATGATGAATATGTCCGCCAGCTCAGGCTTGGCAGCGACGGTGTGATCTACGGCGTCACCAACAACGGCTCCGTCTTCACCATGAAGGACGGTAAGGTGGTCGAGTTCTGCAGCAGCAATGTCATGGACATTCCGGACATCCGCGCCGTTTTGCCGGACAGCTATCAGCCGGGGTATGTTTACCTTGCCACAGCCCAGTCCGAAGTCTATTACGGCAAGCTGCAAAAAGGTCTGACAAACATCAAGGTGTATGATATTTCTCCGCTCAACTACGTCAACGGTTTGGATCAAGTGGGAAATGACGTCTGGATCAGCGCGGATAACGGCATCGGCGTGATTCAGAACGGTATCGCCTCCAAACTGGATCATCTGCCGGTGGACAGCTCCGCGGAGGGCGTGCTGGCGGACTATCAGGGCAATCTCTGGGTTGTCTCTTCCAAGCAGGGCGTGATGAAGATTGTCCCCAACCAGTTTACCGACATATCGCAGCAGAACCATCTGCCGACCCAAGTGATCAGCGGAACCTGCCGATATAACGGTATGCTCCTGATCGGGGCCAAAAACGACGGTCTGACGGTGCTGAGTGACAAAGGCATTGTGGAAAGCCTTCCCATCGAGCAGGCAGCTACCGCGTCGGGCGAATCCATCGAAGCGGACGATCTGATCGAAATGCTGTCGGGGTGCCGCATCCGCTCGATCATCCGCGACAGCCGGAACCGCGTCTGGTTCAGCACCTACGGCGAAAACGCGCTGCTTCGCTACGACAATGGCGTTGTCACCCGCTTCGGTCCGGAAGACGGTCTGCCCTCTGACCGCGTGAGAACCGTCTTCGAGCGGCAGGACGGCAGCTTCATGGTCGCCTGCTCGGGCGGTCTGGCGCTGATTGAAAACGACGTTGTCACAAAGGTTTACGATGAAAACAGCGGCATCAACAATACCGAGATTCTCACCGCCATTGAAACCCAATACAATAATATGATTATCGGCACGGACGGCGACGGCATTTACTTCCTCAAAGAGGACGGTAAAGTCTCCCATGTCGGCATCGACGCCGGTCTTTCCTCCGAGGTTGTCATGCGGTTGAAGGAAGATAAGACAAACGGCGTCATTTGGGTAGTCACCAGCAACTCCATCGCTTACATGAATGAGATCGGGCAGGTCACCACCGTCAAGCAATTCCCCTATTCCAACAACTTTGATATTTACCAAAACAGCAAGGGGGAAATGTGGATTCTCAGCAGCAACGGCATCTATGTGGTTTCCGCTGAAGAGATGATCGCCAACGGGGAAATCAATCCGCTCTATTACGGCAGGGACAACGGTCTTTCCTGCATTGCCACTGCCAATTCCTACAGCGATCTCACCGACGAGGGCGACTTGTATATTGCCGGAACCACCGGCGTCGCCAAGGTCAACATCGAGCATCCGTATGAAAACATCAGCGATATCAAAATGGCGGTGCCGTATGTCGATGTGGACGGTACCAAAATTTATCCCGACGCGGACGGAACCATCACCATTCCCGCCAGTGCCAAGAAATTGCAGATTTACAGCTACGTCTTCAACTATTCCCTGATGAACCCCCAGGTCACCTACTGTCTGAACGGATTTGAAACCAATACCACCACGGTCAGGCGCAGCGAACTGGTCCCCGTCGATTACACCAATCTTGACGGCGGCGAATATCACTTTGTCATGGAGATACAGGACGAACAGGGAAACGAGAACAAGCTGCTGACCGTCAGGATCGTCAAGAAAAAAGCGCTGCATGAGCTTTTGTGGTTCCGCGTCATGTGTCTGACAGCGGGCGTTCTGCTGATTGTGACGCTTGTTACGCTTTACGTCCGGCATAAAGTCAAGGCGTTCCTCAAAAAGGAAAAGGAGCAGAAGCAGCTCATTCGTGAAATCGTGGAAGCCTTCGCCAAGGTCATAGATATGAAGGACGCCTACACCAACGGTCACTCTACCCGTGTGGCGCAATACACCGTTATGCTGGCGAGGGAACTGGGCTACGACGAGGAAACCATCGAGCAGTATTACAACATCGCGCTGCTGCATGACATCGGCAAGGTCGGCATTCCGCCGGAAGTGCTGAATAAGCCCGGCAAGCTGACCGACGAAGAATTCGCTATCATCAAATCGCACGCCAAGCTCGGCTACGAAACCCTCAAAGGCATCAGCATCATGCCGGAACTCGCCATTGGCGCAGGCTCCCATCATGAGCGCCCCGACGGCAAGGGCTATCCCAACGGGCTAAAGGGCGACGAGATACCGCGTGTCGCGCAGATTATCGCCATTGCCGATACCTTTGACGCGATGTATTCCACCCGCCCCTACCGCAAACGCATGAATTTTGATAAGGCGGTTTCCATCATCAAGAGCGTTCGCGGCA
The DNA here is from genome assembly GCA_902762395.1 of uncultured Ruminococcus sp. Taxonomy (GTDB): domain Bacteria; phylum Bacillota; class Clostridia; order Oscillospirales; family Acutalibacteraceae; genus RUG762. Next base: position 598 of record CACWOA010000062.1, on the reverse strand, counting down.
CACAGTTGACCGCCGACGTGGTGGACGCCTTCCTCCGGTTGGTCGATAAGGGCGAATTCCGCGCACCGGATGATACGGGCGGCGGCACCACTGAGGATATCGACAACATTCACAAGAAATTTGACGCGGAAGAAAAAAAGAAGGCGCCTGCAAAACCCTCCCAAGAAGCGCCCAAAGCAGCAGAGACTCCCAAAGCAACGCAGGAGACGCAAAGAATGACGTTCAATACGCCCAAAATGAAGTCTCCCTCGGGACAGGACGCCTGGTCGGATGCCTATTCCGACGGCAGCCGGGCGAGAAACTTTACCTTCCGCAGGGAATACCAGGACAATGACAAACGCGAATGATGAAAGCCGCCTGTTTTGAATGGCATCTTTGAACCCATTCGGGCAGGTACACAGAAAACCGCCTTGTTTGACAGCTTTTTCAAACAGGGCGGTTTTTTGTTGTGTTTTTCTGTTGAACGGTCCCCCCAGGGTTCATACAGAACACAGCGTATCGTCTCATCGTGCGTCGTGCCAACGCGGAAGATTTTCCGGTCGGACGGTTTACAAAAGGCACGATACATAGTATAATAAGGATACGGTATGGGAATCAT
>CACWOA010000061.1 GCA_902762395.1 uncultured Ruminococcus sp. | reverse complement strand
TTGGCTTTCAGTTCTTTCGTTTCGTTGTCGCTGCCGTAGATATGCGTTACCGCGTCGAGGATTTCCGCGCCCTTCTCGCTGCCCTTCTCAATTTCCACGCCGCGCAGGTAGCCGAAACCCATGAGGAATTTCTGCTCGTCGGTCAGGTCTTTTGGCTTGACAAGCTCGTGCTTTTTCGAGGCGAAAAACTGCTCGACCCGCATCGCGAGGTCGGCGTCGATGACGAAGCGGTCAAGCGCGCGCTGAAAAGCGTCGTCGAATTTCATTGCCTCCTGCAACTCTTCTTCGGAGGGCTTGTCCGCCTCTCCCTTCGACTGCGGCCAGCGCAGGATCTGCACGCTTTCGCCCAGCTTTTCCTCGGCTTTGGCAAAGGTTTCTTTCGGTATGCCGAACGCGATCGGGATAATACCCTTCTTCTGCTCCTTTGCCGTTTTAACCTCCACGTCCCACACAAAGGACGAATCGAGAATCTCACGGGTCAGCAGCAGCACCAGCGCGTCGCTCTCGGTGATCGCTTTGATGATTTCGTCTTTATAATCGCATTACATATCGTAGGTTTCGGGGCAGACCTCCATGATTTTGTCCCGCAGGAGAAGGAAGTCGTTGAACGCGTCGGGCTTCTGGCTGGGATTGCGCAGCAGCGCGGCGGGATGTAGGGTCGCCATCATGAGCGTCCCCTTTTTGTCGATAAACTGCCCGTGTTCCTTGGTGATGCGCATATTGGGGTTCATCAGCTTCATGCCGGCGATTCTGCCGAGACACACCACGATCTTCGGGCGCATAATGGCAAACTGGTTGCGCAGCCAGCCGATGCACGCCTCCTGTTCGCCCGGCTGGGGGTCGCGGTTCTGGGGCGGACGGCATTTGACGATATTGGCAATATAGATGTTGCGTTCGCGGGATAAATCCACCGCGTCGAGCATGGTATCGAGAAGTTTGCCTGCTCTGCCGACAAAGGGTTCGCCCTGCAAATCCTCGTTTTCACCGGGTCCCTCCCCCACAAACATCACCTTGGCATGGGGATTGCCCACGCCGAACACCACATTGTGGCGCGTCTCGCAAAGCCCGCACTGACGGCATTGCAGACAGGCTTCTTTCAGTTCATCAAAATTCTGATACATGATCGAACAGCTCCTTTCTATGTTCTACTCCACCTCAATAAGCTTGTCAAGGTAAAACGAATAAAGATAAATCCCCTTCACCGGCTTCTGCAGCACCTTCGCCATCGCGTAACGGTACAGCCGCAGCTGCGTGGCGTAATGCTCGATGAGTTTTTGCGGGTCGCTGATGCGGTCGGTCTTGTAGTCGAGTATCACCGAACCGTCCTCATACTCCAGCACGCAGTCACACTCGCCTTCCAGCACCACCGCTTCTTCCTCCAGCGGCACATCCGTCACCAGCGCGGTATGCGCCCGGTCAAGCATCACGGAAAACGCCCGCTCCCGCCAGATTTCCTCCGCCTGCGACAGCATGGGCTGCATTTGCACAAAGAATCGCCGCACTTTTTCGATATCCACCGCCTTGGCTTCGTTTTCGGTGAGAAAGCCGTACCGCAGCAGGCGTTCCAGTTCCCGGTCGGGCGACTCGGCGGCGGCGCGGAAATTGGCAAACTCCATGTATTTATGCAGCGCCTTGCCGCGTTCCACAGGCGTGAGGCCTCCCGCCATCAGGAAAGAGGGACGCACGAGGTCGATGGTATCGCCGGAATGCTCCCGCCGGGTCAGCTCCGACGCCGTGACCTTGGCGGGAACGCCAAGCAGCGCATCATAGGGATATCGGTATTGCAGGCGCTCTTCAATCAACGCCATGAGTTCCGGATTCGGCGCGGGGCGGGTTTCGTCGGTCGGCTCAACCGCTTCCGCCTTTTCTGCCGCTTCATCGGAGGAACGGTCCGTTTCCTCTTCCTCCGGCTCCTCGTAAAAGACAATGTGAAAACGCGAACCGTCCGCGGGCAGCGCTTCCACCGGAAGGTCGGCTCTCTCCCGCAGCGCGCCGCCGTCGGGGTGCCGGATGACCGCCATGGTCAGCCACACGGCAAACGAACCGCTCTGCACCAGCGCATAGGGAGGTATCCCGCCGCCGCACACCGCCAGCGCGGCGCTGTTGATGCAGGAGGGCAGCGAACGCGGCGTCGCCACCAGAATGAGCTTTTCCCGCGCGCGGGTGAGCGCCACATACAGCACCCGCATTTCCTCGCTCAGGCTTTCGGTATAAGCGCGGTCGATCATGGCGCGGCGGGGCTGCGTTTCGTAATATACGCCGTCCTCTTTGAGCTTCATGCCCACACCGAGGTCGTTGTGGGTCATCACGCCCCCCACGTCGCCGTCCTTGCTGAACTGCGAACCCAGACCCGCCACGATACAGACGGGAAATTCCAGCCCCTTGGATTTGTGGATGGTCATCACCCGCACTACGTCGGAATTTTCGGTCACGGAGGACGCGCCCGGCAGATCCTCCCCCTGTTCAAGCATCCGGTCAACGGCGGCGATCAGCGCGCCTGTGCCGAACGAGCCGGAACGCTCACAGCTTGCGGCAAATTCACACAGCAGGCGCAGCGTCGCGAGGCGGATTTCGCCGTTTGGCATCGCGCTGACCGCCGCCATATAACCGGTGGCGTACATGATCTCTTCCATGAGCCTGTCGGCGGACACGGTGGAGGCCAGCAGGCGGAAATTCTCCATGCTTTCGAGGAACGCCGCGCATTTGGCGCTGCCGTCCTTCGCCATCGACATGACCGCGCCGTATAAAGGGGCGCTGCGCTCTTTGAGGCGAATCTCCGCCATTTCGTCGGGGCTGAAAGCGTAAATCGGGGACATCATGACGCACATCAGCGGAATATCGAGCAGGGGATTGCCCAGCACCCGCAGGAAGGAAAGCATCACATTGGCTTCGTCGGTTTCGAGAAGCCCCCCCTCGCTCGACATCCACGCGGGAATGCCCCTCGCTTCGAGCGCCTCCACATAGCAGTCCCCGTTGCTGCTGAGGCTGCGCCGGAGAATGCAGAAATCGCTGTAACGCGCCGGACGCAGTTCTCCGGTCGCCTTGTCGGTCACGCGGAAGCCCTCGTCCATCATGCGGCGAATCAGGTCGGCGATGTAAGCCGCTTCATAGGCCGCGCCGCTGAGCTCGTGTCCATTGGGACGGGAGAGAAAATGCATTTCGGGGGTCATGCCCTCCGCTTCGGGATATACCGCGCGCGCCGTCAATGCCTGCGCCTCGTCGTAGTCCACCCCGCCCATCTCTTGGGACATAATGGCGCGAAAGATAAAATTGATCGCCTCGGTCACTTCCGGGCGGCTGCGGAAGTTCGCCCCCAGTGTGATGAGCGACGGATACGCCGTTTCCTCGGCGCTATAGGGCGTATAGCGCGAGAATTTCTCCATAAAAAGCTCCGGCACCGCTTTGCGGAAACGGTAGATGCTTTGCTTCATGTCGCCTACCATGAAAAGATTCACGCCATCCGACAGCTCCCGCGGATCGCTCCCCTCGGCGCTGCGGGCAACGGCGGAGAAAATCAGGCTTTGCACCGCGTTGGTGTCCTGGTATTCGTCCAGCATGATCTCGTCAAACTGCGCGGACACCGTAAGCGCCGTTTCGGTTTTGCGGTAAACGGTGTTATAGTCCATCGTTCCCCCGAAGTCGGCGGCGTCCGACGCGCCGGGCTTTTTCTCCGTGAGCAGGCGCACGGAAAGGTGTTCGAGATCGCCGAAATCCAGCACCTTGCGGCGCTGCTTGCTCTCACGCAGCAGCGCCATGTACTGCAGCAGGATTTTAATGAGAACACACACCATTTTGCCTGTGAACTTGATTTCCTTTACAAATTGTGCCTCGTCGGAAATCACGCTTTGGCGGATTTCCTCCATTGTGTCCTTCACCACGGAACGCGCTGCCTTGGCGATTTCCGCCTCTGGCGGGAAATTTCTTCCCCTTCCCAATGGTGCCACATCGGCTGTCGAAGCCGCTTGGTAAAGTCGATTCCATTGACAACCAACTGCTGCCGCATGAATCTCCTCGAGCACTTCCGCATCCTTCTCAAAGGAGGGCAGATACTTTTCGGTCAGCTTTTCATCGGACGACGCGATGTCCGCCGCCATACGGTTATAAAGCATGGCGTATTCGACAGCCTTGCGCACACCCTCCATCGTAGCGCGCGCCCAGATGCTGTCCGAGGCATTCTCTCCCTCATAGGCATGCTCCAGCCAGTCGAGATAATCCTCCGGAAAGGGGCAGGAACTGACGTGATCTTCGAGGCTTTTGACCAGCTCGGACAGCTCCACGTCATTTTTTTCTCCGATGAGCTGTTCCGCCAGCCCGATAAAATCGGGGTCTGCCTCCGCGTAAAACTGCTCCAGCACCTCGGACACGCATTCCTCCCGCATGATTTTCAGCTCCGCCGCGTCGGCAATGCGAAAATCCGGCGAGATTTCGAGCTGGTAGAAATGGTCGCGGATCAGCGCGCTGCAAAAGGAGTGAATCGTGCTGATCTGCGCCTTTTTGAGCAAAATCATCTGCCGCCGCAGACGGGAATCCCACGGATTTTGCTGCAATCGCTGCTGCAACTGAGCGGCAATGCGCTCCTTCATCTCGGCGGCAGCGGCGCGGGTAAAGGTAACGATGAGAAGGCGGTCGGCGTCGCAGGCGATTGCCGGATCGTCCGACGTCAGCTTTTCGATCACGCGCTGCACCAGCACCGCTGTCTTGCCCGAACCCGCTGCCGCCGACACCAGCACCGTGCCGCCGTGCGCGTCAATGGCGCTGCGCTGCTGCTGCGTCCATTTTCTCTCACTCATGCTTCTCCTCCTCTCCCTGTCTTTCGACCTCCGGCGCTGCCTTTTCAATCAGCGCCATTGTCTCGGTCATGCTCTTTTTTCGGATCTCCCGCCCGGTGTTCTTGCGTTCCTGCGAACACATCACGCGGTAATCGCAATAGGCGCATGCGTCATAGGTTCCTTTGGCGGGCAGCGCCTGAATGTCACCCCGGTGAAGGGCTTCCCCCATCTCGCGAAGAAGTCCCCGCATATAGCCGCGTATCTCGGCGAACTGCGTGGGATTGGCGACATAGGTGGAGGATCGGAACGTCGTGGCGCCCTTCACGCTTGCATTGTCCTTTTTGTCAACCTTTTTTTCCATGCCGATTTCCATCGCGTTGAGCACGCCGGAATCGTCCACAATCAGCCCGTTCTTTTTAAGCATTTCCTTCCGTTCCTCGTCATAGGAGGTTTCCCCCCGCACGCCCGCCACTTTTTTGAGGGAGGCGGGGGAATAAATCACTCCGGCGGGGCTGTTGTCCTCGGTCGTGAACGCGCGGTCGCAAAGAATATCCAGATAAATGAGCATCTGCATATTCAGCCCCGACAGAATATCGCTCAGCACAAATTCCTTGCTTCCTGTCTTGTAATCCACCACGCGGAGATAACGCACGCCGTCCTTGCGGAACACATCCACCCGGTCGATCTTGCCGCCCACAACAATCTTCGTGCCGTCGGACAGCGGAAGCGTCAATGGCTGCACCTGCGTGCCGTCGATGGGCAGTTCAAAGGCTTCGGGGGTAAAGAGGCTTTTGGCAAATTCCTCCCCTAACTGCACCACCAGCACCGTCAGCGTCCCCACGAGCCGCCGGAAGAGATAGAGAAACCGCGCGGATTTCATCTCCACGCCGCCCATCACTTCATCAAGATATTGTTTCAGGCAGTCTTTGATTTTGTCATTCAATCGCTCGTCATTCACCAACTGCCCGACGTCATTTTCTTTGAGAAGCTGTTCCAGCACATAATGCACCACGCTGCCGTATTCGAGGGGATTGAGTTCCGCACGGCGACGGGGCGGCGCTTTCATGCCGTATTTGCAAAAATACTGAAAGCGGCAGTTGTAAAAACTCTCCGCTTTGGAAGCGGAAATGCGGATATTCCTGCCAAACAGCAAATAAATCTGCTCCTTATTATGTAAAGTATATTCGCTTTTCACGCTGGCGCTGCGCACCACCGCGATCTTGTCGGCATATTCGCTCCTGTCGGCATAGCACTGCACCAGAGAGGCCGCCAGTTCGCTGTTGTCCCCCATCCGTCCGGCCGCCAGCAGGAAGCCCGCCTCGATATGTTCGATCATATCCAGCGTAAGCTCGCTGCTCCGCGTCATCTGACGGCAATTCGGCACCGTGCGAAGCAGTTCCGACACCGCGTCGGAACTATAAAGTGTTTCACCGTTACACGATTTGGCGTAGGTGACATAGAGTCTTTCCGACGCGCAGGTCATCGCGTGGTAGGCAAGAAACTGCTCGGACACTGCGCTGTCCTCCCGGTCGCCCGACAGGGGCAGCTTCATCTGAATGAGAAGCCGCCGCTCGTTGTCGGTGAGCAATCCGCTTTGCGACGGTGTGAGGGGGAACACGCCGTCGTTGGCTCCCACGACAAACACGACTTTCACGTCCGGCGTGCGGATTCTGTCCGCCGCGCCAAAGACCACCTCATCCATCCCCTGCGGAATATGCCCCACATCGCAAAGCCCCACCATCAGGGTGAAGAGTTCCGTGAATTCGCGGAACGACACCTTGACATCCGCCAAAATATCCGCGAGCTGGTCGAGGACGTTCATCAGGGACTGCCACACCTGCCCCTGCGCGTCCGCGTCGACGGGAGACAGCTTGGGCAGCATACGCTCGATGCACTTCGCCGCGCCCGCGCCGTCAATCAATTCATACACTGCCGCCGCCATATCACGACCTGTGGCATTTTCGTCCTTCATGCACTTTTCAAATCTGTCAAGCAGATTTACTACACACTCTCGAGAGGCGTTGATCTGCTCCAGAACGGCGGCTTCTCCCTCCTGCTCACGGTCGGAATAGCCGTAGGGCGACAGGGTAAACTCGCTTTTCCACTTTTTACTGCCGCTGATACCCCACAGGAAGCAGTAATTTTCCAGACGCGCCGCATCCACATAGCTCACGTCCGTCAGCATACCCGTTTTGAGCCAGCGCATGATATCCTCCGTGCGCCAGCGTCCCCCCACGATCTCCAGCGCCGCCAGCACAAACCGCACCAGCGGCAGATCGGTGATGACCGCTCTCCGGTCGCAGAAATACGGGATGCCCTGCAGTTCCAGCGCCCGCAGCATGGGCGCCTGGTAGTCCGAAGCCGTGCGGCAGATGACGGCGAAATCCCGCCACCGCATATGCTCTTCCCTCACCAGCCGACGAATCTCGCGGGCGGTAAACTCCGCCTCGTCATATTTGTCCGCCGCCGCATAAACCGTCAGTTCCTCCGCCGCGTCCGGGTAAGGCTGCGTTGCGGCGGTTCGGAATATCCCTGCCTCCGCCCGCTGCATGGCTTCATTGGCAAAACGGGGATGAGCGTCCAGATGCCGGAAGGTGAGACTTCCCTGCCGCTGCTCCGTCAGTTCCCTGAGCGCGTCCGCTGTCTGATAGACCGACGCAAACAGATTCAGCTTATCCTCCGTCGTTCGCGCGCCGCCTTTCCTGCCCCGCACGTCGTCACAGCACAGCGTGATCTCCATTTCCCCGCACTGGGCGGCGATCCGCTCCAGCACCTGCCATTCCTGCCGCGTAAAGCCTGTAAAGCTGTCCACAATGACAGTCATATCCGCGAAATAATCCCACTCCTCGAGCTGTTTCGCCAGTCGGGACAGGTCGTCCAGCGGATCAATGGAGCCGATATTGGCGATGCAGGCATTGTAAGCGCCGTAAATCAGCGACAGCTCCCGCAGCTTCTGCGACAGCACCGATTCCTCCACCTGCTCGGCGGTTTCCGCCAGCAATTCCGGCGAAATCGCGCAGCTTTTGAATTCCCCCACCGCCGCCAGCAGATTGGCGATCAGTTCCTGCCCCTTTCTGCCGCCTGCGTACAGGGTGAGATGATCCTGCACCTGCGACATGGCGACGCTCATCACCGCCGCGCGCCCGCATTCGTCGAGTCTTCGCCCGGCGATGCCGCCCACCTGACGGGCGATTTTGTCCGCCAAGTGTGTGAAGCTGAAGACCTCTACACGGTCGGCGCAGGACGGTTCGAGCAGTTCCAGCATGGCGCGCTCGGTTTCAAACGAAAACTGCTCCGGCACCAGCAGCGCCGTCCGCTGTCCCGCCAGTGCCAGCCCGGCGGCGCGGCGGCGGGCATATTGTGTTTTGCCGCTGCCTGCCGTCCCCGTGACGATTTTGATATTCACCTGTCGTTCACCTCCGTCGGAATGTTTGTATTGTTTATTATTCTCATTATGCCATATCTGTCATGGGAATGCAATATCAAAATTGACCGCAGTTCTTATTTTGGGACACTGCCTTTGAAGACACGGCTGTGTCCGATGCCTCCCACGAACGCTTCCATTCTTCATATAATTCCACACATTTGAATTTCATTTCATATTCTGACCCTTGCACCAGCTCCAACTGCTGCGGGTCAAGCACGTCCTCCAGCTGCGTCTCGTCTTCCGAAGCGGCGGAAAGGCAAAGCGGCGGAAACATCACGCACCACCAGTTATGTCCCTCTCCCTCCCCGATGACCACACGCAGGGCTTGGTATTTTCCCGCCGGCAGGGTAATTTCTCCATAACTGCGGGTGGTAAAGTAGGTTTCTTCGAGCCTGACCTCCACGGGATACTGATATCCCTCGGCTTGCACCACTTTTTCCGCCTCTTTTTGCAGGTAAGCCAGATGGCTTTCCGCGCTTTTGATGGCGTCCTCGCGGCTTTTCGCCTGCGAAAACAGCTCTCCGCTCACTTCGAGCAGTCTGTCCCGCACATCCAGCTTGAGTCGCTGGTCCTCCGCCGTGTCGGAATTCGCCAGCACGTGCAGCCGCAGCACGCTCCCGCGGATACCGTCACATTCCACCTGCAAGGCGCTCATGTTGCCTTGACATGATAAAATACCCTCCGTCAATCTCGTGAATGGATTCGCTGTAAGGATTGACGGAGGATTCTCATTTTATTCATGCCGCGGAATTTTTTTATTATTATTCCAGAATTTCTTTGCAGCCGCAGCGTTCCGCGCGGGTGATGTACACTTTGGCATACTCCTTTTTCAACAGGGCGGCACAGGACGCGGCTTGCTCCTCATCGTCGAAAATGCCGAACACTGTGGTGCCGCTGCCCGTCATGCACGCGCCGAGCGCGCCGCCCTTCTCCCGCATGACGTCCTTGATATGCTCGCATTCCGCAATCTGAAGCACCTGCTCAAACACATTGCCGAGAGACGCCGCCAGTCGCTTACTGTCCTGCGCGGCAAGCGCGGACTTCATGCCCTCGGTATCGGGACGCGCGATCCGCGAGGGGTCGCAGCCGTCCACCGCGCCATAGGCCTTGCCGGTAGACACGCCCACCTCCGGCTTGCAAAGCAGAATGACCGGAGGCGCGGCAAAATCCGCCAGCGCGGGCAGCGGGCTGAGGATTTCCCCTTTGCCCTCGGACAGCATAGTGCCGCCCGTAATGCAGAAAGGGATGTCCGCCCCCACCTTCACGCCGATCTCCCAAAGCTGCGCGTCACTGTAGCCCGTGCCGCACAGCCGGTTGAGCGCGACAATGACCGCCGCGCCGTCCGCGCTGCCGCCGGCCATGCCCGCTTCCATGGGAATATTTTTTTCGATGACAATGGACACGCCCTGCCCTTCGATGGATGCATAGTCAAAAAAGGCCTTCGCCGTTTTGCAGGCGATGTTGCTCTCGTCGTCGGCAGGTAAAGCCGATGTGCTTTTCACGTCTTCGTCATGTGACCCAATTTTACTTTTCACTGAAATCCTGCCGCTGTCGTTCAGACTCACGGTCACGGTATCATGCAGTCCGACCGACTGCATGATCATCACGAGATCGTGATAGCCGTCGGGACGCTTCCCCAATATATCCAGCGTCAGATTGATCTTGGCATTCGCTTGTATTTTCATGGCACCTCGTCCTTTCATTCGTAGCTGATTAGTGTAAATGAGAATTTAGAGGAATAAAAAAGAAAAAAGCACAGCGCAGCGCATAATTAGCGAGCGAATGCGAGCGTGGGAGTCCAGGGGGACAAGTCCTCCT
>CACWOA010000060.1 GCA_902762395.1 uncultured Ruminococcus sp. | reverse complement strand
GACCGCAATTTAAGTTAGGCACTGTGAGGAAATAAGATGGACAAAGATGACGCGGGATTTTTCGGCTATGACAAGGCGGAGAAGCGCAGGAATACTTGGCGTATTCCAAGCTTTGACAACGAAGTCAGAGCCGAAAAAGACAAGTCAGATTGTTCAGATTATTTTTGAACAGTGCCTTATAAGCGCGTCACTCCCTCCGCCGCCAAAGGCGGCACCTCCCTCATGGAGGGAGGCAATGGGCGGCTCTCCCCATGAGGGGGCTGTCGCGTAGCGACTGGGGGAGTGCAAGACGCACTTGCCTTTATTCATCGGGTATGGCACACACGATAACATCTTAAGTGATTGACATCGAACAGTAAACAGCTATCAGCTAACAGCTATCGGCTAACGGCTATCGGCTATCGGCTATCGGCTATCGGCTATCGGCTATCGGCTATCGGCTAAAAGGAGGCAAAGACTATGGATAACATCAGCGACCTTCTCGGGTCGGTTCTCAGCGACCCCGACGCGGTGGCAAAACTGCGCGAAACCGCGCGTCAGCTCGGTCTGGGCGGTGAGCTGTCCGCGTCGGACGGCGAATCCGCCGAAATCTCCCCGCAGCATCATGCGGTCGCCCCGACCGAAACGGAACCCGGCGACGATCTCGGCGCGGGCATGATCGCTGCCCTTGGCAAGCTCTCGCCGCTCATAGGCAAGCTGGGCGAGGAGGACGACATGACGCGGCTCCTCCACGCGCTCCGCCCCTATCTCTCCGGCACGCGGCGCAAACGCGCCGAGGAAGCCGAAAAGATGGTGGCAATCATGCGCGTCATCCCTCTGCTGAAACAGCAGCAGTCCTAATTCCCATCCTATCCGCAACTGAGGTGACACCATGCAGCAATTCGACAGCTTTGCACAAATGCAGCGAGACGCGGCTCTGCGCGTCATGGAAATGCAGAAACGGGCGCGGATCGCAGTGGAACAAAGCGACCCGCCTCCCGTTTTTATCGAAGCGCCCGAAACAGAAGAACCGGACAACACAGCAAGCGGCACGCAAATGCCCCCGCCCAAAAACACCATCCTGCCCGGACTGGAACTGTCTGAGGAAGACTCCGAACGGGCGCTGATACTCATGATTCTGCTGCTTCTCATGCGGGAGCAGGCGGACGAGCGCCTTCTCTTTGCCCTGCTTTACATTGTCATGTAGCTTTTATCCCCGCCGTCCCCGTCAATCCTGCCGATTCTCGTCAATACCGCCGATTCCCGTCAATCCTGCCGATTCTCGTCAATCCCGCCGATTCCCGTCAATCCCGCCGATTCCCGTCAATCCCGCCGATTCTCGTCAATCCCGCCGATTCTCGTCAATACCGCCAGATCCGCCTTTTGAGCCTGACCATCTTTCCCACCGAGCAAACCAGCGTAAAGACAAGTCCCGTCAGCAGCGCCCCAATCACAGCGACCGCCCCCGTGAGCTGCGGTACATAATCGGCAACGGTAAAGAAACGGTCACAGAGAATATAAGCCGCCATCAGCAGCGCCGACAGGTAGACCCCGATCGGCAGATAGCGCATAAATGTCCCGTTGAGCGTCGTCTCCGGCTTGTACTTCACAGCCGATTGGCGGCGCTTTTTGCGGTACCAGCGGGGCATCTTCTTCCCCTTGAACGCGTCCGCCGCCACATCCACAAACCGATTGAGGATATGAGCGGTATCCACCGCGGCGGCTTCGTCCGTATCGCCCTCAAAGATGTCAATGTTGATTTCGGCGTTTTCCCCGTCATACACGCCGCCGAGTTCGGCATAGCGGCAGTCCTTGCGGAACACGCTGCGGCAGTCCTCCGCCGTGGTTTCTTCAAAGGGAATACCGCCGACAAACCAGGCGGTTTCCTTGCGCTTGCCGCGCTTTTCCAGCCTGACCGCCGCCGAGGAAATGGAAAAGAAATAGGTCATCACGCCGTTGACGGTGCGTTTGTTGACATTGGAGGTCAGCACGCTGATATATTCGCCCCGCCTGCCCCGTCTGCGGCGGTAATGCGGATAACTGCCCGTAAAGCCCAGTTCCTGCAGGTGCGGCTCGATGATGGCGCGCATTTTTTCCTCCGCTTCGGCATAGGTGCCGTACAAGCGGCTCCTGCCTTCAAATTCCGCCGTGCATTCACACATACGCTCCGCGATGTTGCGATAGAGTACGCGCACTTCGTCCGACCGTTCCTTCTCACGCAGCAGCCGCGCGAATTTCCAGACGTTCATGCTGGTGTCGCCGAAATCGTCCGCCTCCCACGCCTCCATCGCCTCTTTGAGCGGGAGATAGAGCGCCTCCTGCCCCGCGTCCTTCAGAAGAAGCTCAAATTCATGGAAGCGGTAGCGGTTGCCCAGCGTTTCCAGCACCTTGTGGGAGAGGTCGCCGTCCTCCGCCTCCGAACGCTCCTCCGTGCTGCCGTGTTCTATATCCGCCAACTGATAGGAAATGCGCAGAATCTTGGCAAGGGGCAGCAGCTCGCTTTCCTTGGCGGACATCGACGCGCTGCCCAGCGTCGTCTCCTTGCTGAGAATCTCGGTACACCATTCGTCAATGAAGCCGTGACCGCGTTTGCCGAAATCCTTCAGGCAGCGACCGTAATCGAATACATCCAGCCGGATGGTCGGCTTGTCGCAGCGGAAGCGCAGCCGCACCCAGTTTCTGTCCTGCAGCGCGCGGCGCTGCACATCATCCGTGCCGAATTCCACATTGACAATAAAGGTAAATTCAAATCCGCCGCCGCTGTGTTCCGCTTCCACGCTGAAAAGCATTCCCACAAGGGGAAACGCGCCGATAAACCGGGTCTCCACATCGGGGAAGATAATCCCAGCCTTTCCCCAGAAGCGCTCCTGAAAGCTCATCAGAATGCCGTTGTCACCCTCTTGCGCAAATGTGACGTTATGCCACATCATATTCACGGAGAAGGAACGCAGAAAATCCCCCGTGGCGTGATCCATGTGATTGGCGGCGTCATTGAGGGCATACTGGCTCCTGTCAATGGCAAGCGCGTTGAGGCGGTGGTTCTCCGTCAGCCACTTCATAAAGGGCAGCAGACGGTCCATGCCGTCGGCGTTGACAGGATAGTCCGACAGTTCCCTGATATCGTCGTTGAGATAATCCTCCACATCCACCGTTTTGTCGGCAGTCAGGCGTTGAATGCCTTCATTGATTCTGACGGCGATTTTGTGGCGGGTGCGGCGCGGCTGTTCACACAGCAGGCGCACTGTCTCCTCCTCATTCAGATCGCTGTTGGGCGCAAAAATCGGATGGATTTCCGAAAAAATCTGTGAAATCCCCATTCTTTTTCTGTCCAGATATTCCTTCATCAAAGTCCTCCTTTCCCGATTGTTTTTTCATCCGTCTCCGACATCACCGATATCGGTGATGTCTCTGATTAAATTTCCCTTTTCCGCGTTGGGCAGGACATATCGCTCGCGCGCGTAATCCCACAACGCCTCGGAACCCTCTCCCGTGTCGGCATTACGCATGAGCACCTGCTCCAGGCGAACGCCGTGTTCCTTCCACGCCCGACCGTCCGTCGCGTCGTTGAGAAGGATAGGATGTATCCGATCCATCGTGCGGGCAAATTTGGCTTCCGGCGTCTGACGCGCCTCAAATTCCTCCCAGAGACCGCGCAGCTTGGCCGCCTGATCCTCCGGCAGCAGGCTGAAAATTCTGTCGGCGGCGGCCGATTCGCGTTCATGCTGTCCCACGGCGGCTTTCTCGTCATAGGCGAAGGTGTCGCCCGCGTCGATCTCCACCAGATCGTGAATCAGCACCATGGAAACGGTACGCAGCAGGTCAATAGGCTGGTTGGAATATTCCCCCAGCAGCAGCGTCATCACCGCCAGATGCCACGCGTGGTCGCTGTCGGTTTCGTGTCGGTTGCCGGAGGGGATATAATTCTGCCGGGTAACGGCTTTTTCTTTGTCGATCTCCAGCAAGAAATCAAATTGTCGGTCGAGTCGTGTCATGACGGCGCCCTCAATAGATAAATCCGCCGATGGTCACAAATCCGAACTGCCGGTAAAAATCGTGCAGCCCGGGCATACACATCAGATAGATGTCGCAGTCGGAATGGCGCTCCAGCAGGGCGTTGACCACCTTGCGGGTGTAGCCCTGGCGGCGGTGTTCCGGCACGCAGGCGCAGATGGTCAGCAGCGCGGTATGACCCGAAAGATGCATCGCGCCGCAGGCGGCGGGCAGTCCCTCCGCGCGGACAATGGCGGTCATGACGGTCTTTGCCTTGCGGCGGTAGATCATGTCGCTGTAGAAATCCTCAAACGGCGGCACCTCAAAGCCTGTGTCGGCACATTCCTCCATGACGGCGTACACATCCGAAATTTCGGGATTCATCTCCACGTCGGCGGTACTCTCGGTGATTTTGTTTTCGGTCAGGCGCATCACCAGACCGTTGGCGCATTCCCCCTGACGGGCAGGACGAAGCGCGCCCATGTAGCCCATATTCGCCTGCACGAAACTGTCTGCTTCTTCGGTGTCGTAATCTCCCTTGGCGCAAACCGTCATAGCGGTATCCAGGCGGCAAAAAACGGCGGTTATGCTGCCGTTTTCATCGTATTGCGCCCAGAACTGCGCGAAGGGCTTGTCTATGCCGTAGGCGAGCAGCGCCGCTAAATTGCGGCAGCCGAAGGGGTCGCCCTCACAATAGCTCCTGGCGGCTTCCACGGTATCCTTCTCTAACAGTTTAATCATCACATACGCCTGCTTTCTGTTGGAATCATTCGATCGGTATTCCGATTTGTATAAAACATTTTAAATATCACAAAATGTTGTTTTCAATGTAATCTGCAATCGCGTCGCTGTCGTTGTCACCGATCACGATATCGGCGTACTGCCGCACGCCGTCCACGGCATTCCCCATCGCCACGCCCACGCCGCATTGCGTGAGCATTTCCACATCCACATAATCGTCGCCAAACGCGACCATGCCGCCTTTGGTAATGCCCAATGCCTTCTCGATATAAGGGAGAACACTGCCCTTGGAGACGTTGCTTTTGGAAAATTTGAACCAGTTGCAGTCGGAAAAGGCAAGCCACGAGCAATCTTCAATCAGCGCGGCGGTCCGCTCGGCAAATTCCCTGTCGGTACCCTCGATGCAGATTTTAAAGGCGCACTCGTCGAAATCCGCAAAGTCGGTATAGGTCATGCCCGGTTCGTTAAAGAAGGAAATCACGCGGTTGGAGTAGGTGGTGTGGGCGCAGTCCACGGTCATGCCGCGGCGTGCCGCCACACCCGCGCCTACCAGCGCGACCGATTCCTCCCGGGTAAAGGGGCATTGATAGATAACGTCGCCACCGAGCCGCACCAGTGCGCCGCTGTAGGCGATCAGCACATCCGGCTCGATCTGTGCGGTAAAGCGCGCGGCGGTCGCTTCGCCGCGTGCCGTCGCCACCCCTATGGCAATACCCTTTGCGCGACACCGCTGCAGCGCCGCCAGATTACGGGGAGAGATGGTCTTGCGGCTGTCAAGCAGCGTACCGTCAAGATCGAGCAGAATTAATCGGCAGTCGGACATCCAAGCGTTCCCTCCCTTTTTTCAGTGAACAGTGATCAGTGGACAGCGAACAGTGTTCACACTTCCCACTCCCCACTTTGACCACTAACCACTAACCACTGACCACTCTTACTTCGACATGGCGGCTTTTTCCGCCAGCGCGTGAACCAGTTCGCAAACCGCATTGAGATCGCTCTCGGCAATCACGCTGCACGGCGAATGCAGGTAACGACAGGGCAGCGAAATGGCCGCCGTCCTCACGCCGCCGCGGCTGTTATGAATCGCTCCGGAATCGTTGCCGCCCGTCACGCCTTTCTTATACTGCCACTTGATGCCGCGCTCGCTTGCCGTGCGCTGCACCATCTTGAAAAGTCCTCTGTCGTAAATGGTGGTTCTGTCCATGAAGGAAATGACCGCGCCTTCTCCGACCTTGCAAACCTTGCTGGTTTCGTCCACGTTGGGGATATCCGCCGCCGTGGTGGATTCCACTACAATCGCCATGTCCGGCGCGACACTGAAAGCCGCGCACTTCGCGCCTCTCAGTCCCACCTCCTCCATGGTGGAAAAAACAAAATACAGGTCGCATTCCAGATCGCGCTTGATGATCTCCATCAGGACGGCGCAGCCCGCTCTGTCATCGAGCGCCTTGCCCTTGAGAAGACCGTCTCCGAATTCTCCGAAACGGGTATCGAATACCACATCGTCGCCGGGACAGACCTTCCCGAGTGCCTCGTCCTTGGTGAGCGCGCCGATGTCGATGTACAAATCCTTGATGGGCGGTGCGGAGGAGCGTTCATCCCCCTCCAGCAGGTGAATCGGTTTCGCGCCGATCACGCCGGGCAGTTTTTCCTCGCCCACCAGCACAGGCGTGCCGCACAGCACGCGCGCGTCGATGCCGCCCACAGAGGCGAATTTCAGCAGTCCGTTTTCGCCCACGTCGGTGACGATCATGCCCACCTCATCCATATGGGCGCAGAGCATGAGCTTGCTTTCGGGGGTATTTTTGCCCTTCTTATAGGCGATAACGGAACCGGTACTGTTGACCTCCACCGAAGTGCAGTAGGGTTTGATTTCTTTCACAATGTAGTTTCTCACGTCGTCTTCCGCACCTGAAATGCCGTGCAGTTCCGACAGCTTTGCCAATGTATCACGCAGCATAATCTCTTATGTTCTCCTTCCCCGGATGATTATTGGTATATGCCGCCGCTCCTGATGTAGGCGGCAAGCAATTGGGCGGTCTGCTCCACGTCGTTGCAGTCAACCACTTCCACGGGCGTATGCATACTTCTCTCCGGAATGGAAATCAGTCCGCAGGGAATGCCGCCCGCTGTTACGGCGATATCGTCGGCGTTGGTGCCGGTTCGTCCGCCGCAAACGTCATACTGCCATCGGATGTGGTTTTCATCCGCCACCGCCGCCAGCTTTTTGGTGATGGCGCGGCTGAGTACGGGAGAAAATCCGATCATCGGACCTTCGCCCAGCTTGCCGCAGTTTTCGTCGGGGCAGCCGGGATAAGCGCCGAAGCCCATGTCCACCACAATCGCCTGCGTCGGCGCGGCGGCAAAGGCGGCACAGCCCGCCGCCAGGTGTCCCACTTCCTCACGGGTAGAGAGAAGCGCGGTCACATGGCAGTCCAGACGGGCGCATTTGGGTTCGAGAAGCTCCACCGTGCGGATAATCGCCGCCGCGCCCGCGCGGTTGTCCAGCGCCTTGCCGGAGACACGGCTGCCCAGCAGCGAAGCGGGGCGGCTTCTCATGGCAATGCGCGTGCCGATCGGCACCAGTTCCCGCGCTTTGTCGGCGCGGTAGCCGATATCCACCGCCATGTCCTTTAATTCCGGCACCTTGGAAGTGTCCTCGGAAGCGGTCAGGTGAGGCGGACGGCAGCAGACGATGCCGGCAATCTTGCTCTTGCTCATCACAACGACCTCGCTCCCCATGAGTACACGGCGGTCAACGCCGCCGCAGGGGGCAATATGCAGAAATCCGTCGTCGTCAATATCCGTGACGACCAGACCGATCTCGTCGATGTGAGCGTCGATGAGTATGTGGTTGGGGGAATTCAGATCTCCCAGTTCCGCTGTGACGTTGCCCAGCGAATCGCGCACCGCCGGGGTAAAATCCGAAAGCAGCTCCATGGCAAGTCTTGCCGCGGAGCCTTCCGCACCGGAGGGACCGTTGGCACTCGAAAGTCCCAGTACAATATCTTTGACAGGCATTTGATTAACTCCTTTATTATTCATTTTTCAGTCTTACGTTTTCAGTATTCATTCAGCGAACGAAGGGAAGCGCCGTAAATATCATCCTACGGCTTCCATCCTGACCGCCTCAAAGACGAAATTGCCGGTGCCGTAGTAGACTAAATACTGTCCGTCCACGATAAACACCGTATCGCAAAGCTGCTTGCCCTGTGTGTCGTAGACCTCAATCTGCGTCACCGAGGCGCCGTCGTTGTATTCGTCCATAATGCCGTCGCTCTGCATTCCCACTTTGTCCATCGCCTTGGCGCCGCAGTTTTCCTTTACCTTATAAAGGGGACTGCTGACCTCTCCCACGCGGTTGGTTCTGTAGGTCGTGTAATCCATCATCACGCCGAAGTCGAGTTCGTCCGCGAGCGCCGCATCCTCCGACATATCGGCGTTGCGGGGGGACTGGAGCACATGGGAATCGGCGGGAACCCACCAGCTTCCGTCGCTGCCCTCCGGCAGGGGATCGCTGCCCTTGGTCATGACGCTGCTACCGCCGCCCGAATGGGATTTGCCCAGCATCACCGCCACAATCGAGAAGATCACGATAATAACCGCGCACAGCACCGCGATCACCATTGTAGAGTTGTTGTCTTGTTTTCTCATGGTCATACCACCTTTACCTTTCATTCAAAATCCGTCTCGTCATCGCGCCGCCCGGTCTCGCCCCGTCTGCGCCGGAAATAGCGGTTGAGCGGTTCGGAAAAGGCACTGTCCGGCACTTGCAGCGGCACCACTTCGAGATAGACCGCGGTGTGCTTGGAGGAAATGTGCCGATCTTTATGCATCGAACCGAAAAACCAGTGCTTGTAGTTCACCCGCCCGGAAAGCTCGTCAAAAAACGAGGTCAGCGGGTTTTTGTTGCTGTAATCCTTTGAAAGCAGATCCTTGATCTTGGTGGGGCATTCGTGGGTAATGATGTAATCCACCTTGAGGGAATGCTCATAAAGAACGGTTACAGCGTCCTCCATCTCCCGCTTGGTGGGCATTTCCTCCTCCCACCAGCGCATGCCGCGGCTGGCGCGGATCTCCGCGTCCACACTGTAGCCGCCCCCCATCGTAAAGATGGAGTTGCCCTCGATATTGAAAACCTGCCCGCGGCAGAGATGAAAGAGATTGTCGTTGATGCGGTGGATTTTGCCGCCGCACCAATAATCCTCCGGATAGCTGTAGAGCTTGTCGAAATTTTCGTGGCAGCCGTCGATAAAGAGGATCATGTCGCCGCTGCGCAGCTTGTCAAAGGCTTTTTCTTCAAAACGCGATACGCTGCCGTGCATATCGCCCGTCACATAGATCAAATCCGGCACCCGCCTTTGCAGAGAAATGTATTCAAGCCTCCTTATTATACAACAAATTTATCATGAAAACAACTTGAAAAACATTTTTTTTTGATATTTATTGTATATTTACTTTTAATTTACGTTTAGATCACTTTTTTTCTGCAAAAATATGTGCTATAATGACGGGAGATCACTGATAACGAAAGGAGTCTTTTGAACAAAGATGAAATTTTGCAAGATGAAAAAAAAGCTGACGGCGCTGACCGCTGTGCTTCTCGTGTCGCTGCTGTCATTTTCGACGCTGGCAACGCCCACACAGGTACACGCCGCCTTTAAATCGGAGTACGAGCCGCACTGCGACACGGTTTACATGATGAACATGGACACCGGCACCGTCGTATTTGAAAAGAACCCCGACAAAAAAAAGCTGCCCGCGTCGCTCACCAAGATGATGACCTGCATCATCGCCTATGAACGCGCCGACTCGCTCGACGAAATGGTGGTGGTGGACTCGCGCGCCGTGCGCTTTGTCAATTACAACAAGGAAGGCGCCACCGGCGTGTGGACCAACATCAAGGTCAACGAACGCTTCACCCTCCGGGACCTCATCTATGAGGCGCTGGTCGCGTCGGAAAACTGCGCCGCCGAAGCCATCGGCTATTACATAAGCAAGCAGTATTACGGCAGCGACACCAACGAGGAATTCATTCAGTTTATGAATGACCGCGCGGCGGAAATCGGCTGCACCAACACCAAATTCAAGTGCGCCTCCGGTCTGACCACTGATTTTGAAAACCACTACTCCACCGCCCACGACATGGCGCTCATCGCCAATCATCTGATGAGTATTCCCGAACTGGCGGACATCGCCTATACCCCTCATTCCTACGGCATCAAGCCCACCAACAAGGATGACAACATCAAATGGGTCGTCTCCACCAACCTGCTCATACGCGAAGGCGAAAAGGGTGCGGACGGCACCGACTATTTCTACCAGTACTGCGAAGGCGTCAAGACGGGCTACCTCATCAAATCAGGTCACTGCTTTGCCTCCTACGCCAAAAAGACCGTCAACGGCTCCACCTACCGCTATATCTGCGTGCTGCTCGACGACGGCGCGCCATCCGCCAAGGACAAGAATCTCGCCTTTGTGGACGCGAAAAACCTCTTTGAGTGGGCGTTCAACAACCTCTACATCGCCCAAATCTACAACACCAACGAACCTATCGAGGAAATTCCCCTCAAGCTCGCGTGGAACAAGGACAGCATTGTGACCGTGCCGCAGGATAATTTCAGCACCATTCTGCCCAAGGGCGTGGAATCCACCAGCGTCATCCGCAAGATCGAACGCACCAGCGACGTGGTGAGCGCCCCTGTGCGCAAGGGCGACAGGCTGGGCAAGGCGACGCTGTACTATGACGGCGAATATATCGGTGAAATCGCCCTCGTCGCCAACGAATCGGTGGAACGCAGCACCCTTCTCTACATCCTCGACTCGATCAACAGCCTTTTCTCCTCCACCCTTTTCAGAATCTTCCTGATTCTCGCTATCCTCGGCGTAGTCGCTTACATCGGCTATTCTTATTCCCGCAAGCAGAGAATGAACAGCCTCAAGCGCAACGTCTCCCGCCGCAAAGCCACCCGCAGACGCTACCGATGAAGCGCGCAGCAGAGCTGCGCTAAGAGAATAGTGAATGGTGAATAACGAATAGAGAATAATGAATGAGCGCTTCGCGCTGAAATATACGCAAGGCACTGTGAGAAAATAAGATGGACAAGTCAGATTGTTCAGATTATTTTTGAACAGTGCCCAAGTAATTACCTTATAATTTCACGCTTCACATTTCACACTGAATAAAAGGAGGACTCCTATGCATCTGACCAAAGAACGCCGCTGTCGATCTGTTTATAGGCGGAAATGCGTCGCGCTGCTGTCAGTTCTGTTTTTGCTGCTGACAACCGTCGTTTCCTGCAAGGACCAGCCATCCGATGACAAGACCGTGACCGATCATATCATCCGGCAATATCTGACAGCCCTGTGTGAGTACGACATCAAAACCATGAATCAGAACAGTCTCTCGGTCATCGAAAGCTACGGCGACAGCAAGGAGATCAACGCTTCCTGCAAGGTGCTGGCGGCTCGCATCAGCTGGCAGATCGAAGGCATCAGCATCAACGGCAATGCCGCGATTGCACAGATCACCCTCGTCCGCCCTCAGAATTTTGAGGTCATCTGCACCGACGCGCTGGGCGACGCTATGCGACAGATCGAACAGAATACCGAGCGCACCCCTGCCCAAATGTTGGGGGCTTCCATCAAAAGCCGCGCCGAAAAAACCGACGCCGTTCAGATTTCTGTCGAAATTCCGATGAGCAAGGTCGCTGACAAATGGATGATCGGCAAAACCCACACCATCGACGGCATTATTTCGGAAATACGCACCCCGACAGCCGCCGTCTATGCGTTAATCGGTCAGTAAACCACCCGCGCCAAAGTATTACGGTTTTAACAATATACTCCGTATGGGGCAACCCCCGCTATTTGGCAATATCCTCGATATTTAGCAATATCCTCGCTATTTGGCAATATCCTATAAAAGTTTTTTGAAAATCGAATAAAGGTTAAAAGAGTCGCTTTTTAATTCACAAAACGTTATCTGTAAGTTCATCATATGTTCATAAAGTGCATATATACTATATGTCAGTAACGGAGGTCAAGCGAACCCAATATGTGGTTCTTGTTAGTCGGTTTTGATTAGTCCGTTACGATCTGAGTGAGACTACACCTACTCCTATCCCTTTTTTGATACTCTTTTCTGACACAAGGCGGGCGGCTTCATTGTCGTCCGCCTTGTGCCTTTTTATGAACTATTCTACCGTTACCATTCAAAGGGGGTTTTTCTCTTGCCAGGTATCGTAAGCCACTGGCTTCTCGGTCAGCGTATTTTAAAGGATGAGAATTTTTTGCAGCGGTTTCCCGATCTCAACCGGGAGGCGTTTCTCTGGGGATGTCAGGGTCCCGACGCATTGTTTTTTCACCGCATAATGCCGTGGCAGACGGGCAGCCTGCGCAAATACGGCGGCGTTCTCCACAACGGAGACCCGACCGCGCTGCTGCTGTCGCTTGCCAAAATCTGCCGTTATTGCATCAAACGCGAGGATTTTGACGTCATCTACGCTTATGCGCTCGGTTTTTGCAGCCATTACTGCTTTGACAGACAGGTGCATCCTCTTGTTTACTACAACTGTATGCTTCTGGAAAAAACCGACGAACGGGGCAGCGAATACAGCTATCACATCGACATGGAAAATACCCTCGATATCATGCTGCTTCGCCACGATACCGGGCGGCTTCTTCAGGAAATGGGGCTGAACGACTGTCTGCCCCCCTGTGAGGGAATCGACAGCAGCCTCGCCTTGTTCTATTCCCTGCTTCTCTGCGACCTGTGCGACGTACACACCCCCTGGGAAGCGGCTGTCACCATTGCCGAGGATTTCCGGCGCTTTACCGCGCTTCGCAGTGATCCCCACGCCCTCAAACGCGCCGCCGCGCAGACCGTCGAATTTCTGCTGCCGCCTGCGCTCCATCGTCTGAAACACGGTACGATTGCCGCCCGGTTCTATCCCCTCACGGCGGATATGAGCTTTGACTACGGCAATATGCTGGGCAGTGTGTGGTTTCATCCCGATAACCGTTCCCAGCGTTCCAACCTCGATTTTTACGAGCTGACCGATCTGGCGCAAACCGAATCGCTCGAACTCATCTCTCTCTTTGCCGACGAAGTCGCCCACAAGGGCAGCACCAATTTTGCCCTCTTTACCCGCGGCATCAATTTCAGCGGCAAACAAATGCAAGCGTGATGGGGAGTGGTCAGTGGTTAGTGGTTAGTGGGAAGTTCGCATAAAGGAGTGTTACCGCATATTCATATGTATGACTTCATTGAAAGTGTATTGAGAATATACAATACTACTGGATGTAATCCTAATGCAATACATTTTTGTTTAAGTATGAATTGAAAGTATATATTTTTTAGTTAATAATTGAAGTGTGCTGACGGCTAACCGCTAACCGCTAACGGCTAACCGCTAACCGCTAACGGCTAACCGCTATTATTTGTGCATATTCACTTTAATGTTGCCCCGAACTGTCTTGATTTATGCGGATAACGCAGAAAATGGCGGTTGGGGGTTGAATTATGACAAAATTGTAGTATAATATAACGGTATTGTAACTATTTCCGGACGTCGTTATTCGTCACACCGTAAAAGGAGCGTGATACCGTATGAGCCATCATCGCAAAAAGGCTAAAGAAAAAAAGAATCGGAAGGTCGCCGCAAAGACCGTCAGCATCCAAAAAGCGAAAAATGCCGGAACAACTGTCGCCGCTATGCGCGACGTAACAAAAGGGGCAAAGGAGCAAAAGGGACAAAACGTCATAAAAGCAGCGGATGAAAAAAATGCAAAAAACGCTAAAAGCGCAAAGAATGTAAACACTTCCCAAACGGCTGCAACGACAAAGAATAAGAAAAACACACCAAAAAAATACACTTTCTTTCAGCAGATTTACAGAACGCTCTGCTATATCGGTCTGAAGGTACAGTTCAAGACCTACAATTCCCGCCGCAGGGTGAGAAGGTTCTTCCGCCCCGTCGCAGGCACGGTCGCCTCCTTCCTACGGCACAGCGTCACGCAGCCTGTCATCGGCGCGTTTCGTGAATTCGGCGCGATCTGTTCCGAACTGCGGGGCATTTCCGCGGGGGCGGCGGACAACGCACGCAACGCGGAAAAGCGTTCCGTCAGGCAGGTCTTGGCGCTTCACAAAGGCTTTGTCGCGGGCGTGTTCAACATTCTCCTGCCCATCCTGTGCATCGGCGTGCTTCTGGGGGTAACGCTCTCCATCACCCGTTCGCCTCACTCGCTGGAAGTCACCTGCAACGGCAAGGTGCTCGGCTACATCGAGGATGAAAGCGTTTACAACGACGCGCTGTTCCTGCTGCGCCAGCGTATGCCCAGCAGCAGCGAGGATTACCGCTCCACCTTCACGCCCTCCTACACCGTCGCCGCTGTCAGCAAAAGCATGAACATGAGCGCCGAAACGCTTTGTGAGGCGATTCTGGCGGACAGCCAGAATGTGGACAACGCCTACGGTCTTTACATAGACGGCGAGCTTTGCGCTGCCGCCAAGAGTTACGGGGATATTCAGTTTATCATGCAGACCTTCCTCGATCAGTACAAAACCGGCACACCGGGCGAATCGGTTTCCTTTACCGGTCAGACCGAAATTATCAGCGGTTTGTTTGCCTCCGATAAAATTGTCTCCTCGCAGAATTTTGCCAAAACCATCTCCACCAAGCGCACGGAAACCCAGTTTTACACCGTCAATGACGGCGACACGGCACAGTCCATCGCCAATGTTGCCAATATGTCCTACGAACGCCTGTTGGAACTCAACAAATCCCTCACCGATACGCCCCAGGCGGGTACGTCGGTGCTTCTCGAAAAGGAACTCCCCGTGCTGTCGGTGCAGAATGTGCGCACTGTTACGGTGAAGGAGTCCATTCCCTTCTCCAAAAAGACGGTCAAGGACGATAAACAGTACACCACCTATTCCAAATGCGTCACACAGGGACAAAACGGTGTGCGCGAGGTCATGCAGCAGATCACCGAAGTCAACGGCGTGCAGGTATCGTGCGAAGTGCTTTCCTCTACCGTTGTCAAAGCGCCTGTTGACGCGGTGTATGTGGTCGGCACCAAAAAGGCCAGCAAGGTCGGCTCCGGCTCCTTTACCTGGCCGGTACCGGGTGTTCGTTCCATCTCCTCCCC
The DNA here is from genome assembly GCA_902762395.1 of uncultured Ruminococcus sp. Classification (GTDB taxonomy): domain Bacteria; phylum Bacillota; class Clostridia; order Oscillospirales; family Acutalibacteraceae; genus RUG762. Next base: position 6,478 of record CACWOA010000060.1, on the reverse strand, counting down.
CTACGGTTATCGCTGGGGACGTCTCCACCGCGGCATTGATATTTCCACTTCCGGCATCTACGGACGCACGGTCGTGGCTGCCGATTCCGGCACCGTCACGGTCAAAAACTCCGCCGGCGGCTACGGTCTGCACATTATCATCACCCACGGCAACAGCTATTCCACCTGCTACGCCCACCTCAGCGCTGTCAGCGTCAAAAGCGGGCAGGTCGTGGCGAAAGGACAGGCCATCGGCAAGGTCGGCAACTCCGGTCACTCCACCGGTCCCCACCTCCATTTTGAGATACGCAAAAACAACGTCGCCAACAACCCGATGAACTATTTTTAACAGTGTGAAATGAAGGAAGCGCTTCGCGCTTAGAATATATAATGATAACCCAAACAACCGAAAGATGAGAACAAATGTTCAGGCATCTTTCGGTTGTTTGGGTTTCTTTATTATTTACTATTAATTTTTACCATCATGTGCAAAGTGCGTATCATTTCACATTTCACACTTCACGTTTAAATGAGTCTGCGCAGATCAAGCTCGACATCCTGATAGTTCTTTTCGATTTTTTCCACTTCGACATCCTCGGTCTTTTTCTTGAATTCACCGAGAATCTTGTCATAGCTTTCTTCGGTTTCCTTGGAGATTTCATGCTCTCTGGAGCCGGTCTTGTTGTAGGTGTAGACCTCGAGCATTTCTTTGTAACTGGTGATAAACGTCTTGACTATATCGGGATCGAGCTTCTTGCCGCTTTCGTCGATAATGGTGGAATACACCTTGTTGGGTTCCCAGCCGGTCTTGTAGCTGCGGGAGCTGATCAGCGCGTCAAACATATCCGCTACCGCCACAATACGTCCGGGAAAACTGATTTCTTCTCCCTGTTTACCGAGATAGCCATGACCGTTCCAGCTTTCATGATGATCCAGCGCCATTCTCCGCGCCTCCTGCAAGATCGGATCGGTGGCGTTGTGCAAAAGCTGCTCGCCTGCGACAACATGGGTCTTCATGACAGCAAATTCCTCGTCGGAAAGCGTGCTTTCCTTGTCGAGAATCTCAATCGGAATCATAACCTTTCCGATATTATGGAACATGGCGGCCAGGCGGAGTTTTTCCACCTCATCGTCGGGCAATCCATAGTTTTTAGCGAGAATGCGCGTATACTCCGAAATGCGCTTGACGTGCTCTCCGGTCAGCCCCGACTTTGCCTCCGCCATTTCGGCATAGTTGAGAATCAGATTCTCACGCAGCTCGATACTTTCTTTATTGCTCTCCTGGATAATATAGCCCTGCTCGAGAATGTAGGAAACACAATAAAAAATGACGCCGATAAAAATATAGATGAAGTTGATGGAAACCCCGATATCAATATCGAATAAGTGTCCCAGCAACAACTGCATCGCGATCGGCAGGAAAGAAAGGAGCATCAGAATGATCGCAACCACGCGGATAATGAAAATATTGCCGCGCGAGAAAGGGGATTTTGCCCGGTAAAGACGGAAAAATACGAGAGCCGTCAGGGACGTCACCATCATCAGCAGAATGGAAGCCACAATCTGATTGATGCTGCTCATGGTGGTATAAGTCACGTTACCGCTTACCAAATCCGCGTTGGCAAGAGATCCCTTGTAAACGGCATTGCCCAGCAGCACCAACGTGGTAATCAGCATCACAATGCTGATGCCAAGACCTATGTTATGAAGTTGTCTTTTTACCTTGGTGGAACGTGCAGAAAGCTGCATATTCTCATCGACGCCAAATCTGATTTTAGCCATTTCTCAATCACCTTTCTTTGCTGTTGATCTCCCATCCACCGACACTCTCCGAATACAGGAGCCGCCTGCAGCCGTATCGCTTATCAGGACTCCTTGCCGGAATCGCTCGCTGCCAGCGCCAGCTTCCTTGCCTTTCTCTCTTCCATCTTGTCAGCCACACTCTTGACAATGCTGCTGCCGAGAAGCCCCAGCAGGAACCCGAGAATCGCGCCGCCCAGCACATCGCTGGGATAATGCACCTGGAGGTACAGACGTGAGAAGGCGATCAGAATCGCCAGCACATACGCGAAAAAGCCGTAGACCGAATGATCCTTGAAGAGCGCGGTAGCCGCCTCAAAGCTCGCGAGCGTATGTCCGGAAGGGAACGAATAGTCCGTGGGAGGCGCAATCAGAAGATTGCTTCTGGATACGACGGGATGCGCCAGGTCAAAGGGACGGGTGCGCATCACGAGATTTTTAATCAGACCATTGCCGATAATCAGACCGAGCAGCATTGCCACCGCCATGGCCGCACCCGTGCGGCGCGTCTTTTTGGGTATCAGCAATACCAGCGCAAGCGCAATCCAGAATACGCCGCCGTCACCGAGCTTGGTAACCCACGGCATAACAGCGTCCATAAAGGGAAGGCGCATACTGGCGTTGATCGCAACGAGGACACGGTGATCAAACGATGAAATCTGATCCATAAGATACATCATAATATCCTGCATGATAAGTAAAACCTCCGTTAAAGAAATGTAAAACTTTTCTCATATTAATATAACACATTTCTTAGTTGATTTCAATCATTTTTTTATGTCAATTTCAACGATTTTTAAACAGGATTTTATGCCACCTTCCATTTGCGGAAAATATCCTGCGATTTATCACGGAAATCCGCCGCCTTTGTTGCACGCTATGAAAATACCATGAAAATTTACAATCATTTTCACCCATGCCATTGTTTTTTTGCGGCAAATGTTGTATGATATGTTTAAATCCGTTCATTTACAACAACGAGGAGGCATCCGCATGAAAACTTCCATCAAAGAAATCGTGGACGCAAAACAACTGCCGGTCTTTATCGGCGTGACAGGGCATCGCAACCTCCGCTCCGGTCAAAAGGATCAGGAACAGCTCGAAGCCGCCGTCCGCAAGGTTCTTTCTGACATGATTGATCCGGACGAAACAACCGGAAAAAGCAAAAAATATCCCCACACCGAATTTATGCTTCTCACATCGCTGGCGGCAGGGGCGGACCAGTTCGTCACCGAAGTCGTCAAAAAGATGGGGCTGCGCTACGGCGTGGTGCTGCCCATGAAGCGGGAAACCTTTCTCAACCGCAGTGGCAAAGACGGCATTCCCGACTTTACCGACGCGCAGAAAGAAACCGCCCTCCGTCTGATGAACGACAGGCAATGCCTCTTTGTGCATGAGCTGCCCGAAGAGGGAGACGACGATCAGAAATTCCGCGACGCGGCGCGGTTTATTTCGGACAACAGTTGCTGCACGATCGCCCTGTGGGACGGTCTTATTGACAAAAACCAGACGGCGGGCACCGGCGCGACCGTGCGGGATTCCCTCCACGGCGTCAACTACCGCAGCGAGTACTTCTCCGGCATCACCGTTCCCGAAACCCGCCCCGTCTATCACATCTACACGCCCCGCGACAACACACCCCATGAGAGTGAAAATTTCTACAAAGTCCGCAGCATCTTTCCCCAGCCGCTTCTCGAAACAGGCGATTCATGGTTCACCCTCAATGAATGCGATAAATGCGATGAAACCGAAATCGCCCGCCGTTTTTCGCCCGACTGGGAAAAGAAAAACCGCCAAAAAAGACAGAAGCTCTTTACCGGATATCTGCGCAGCATCGACCGTTACAACCAAAGTGTCGTGCGTCACGATAGCTATATTGAAAAAAAGAAGTACGATATCGTGCCGGAGGATAAACTGCTGCGAAAGACTGACGCCACTTACATCTGCAATCAATACTATCTCGCCTTCGATCCGCTGGCGCAGTACTACCAGAACCGCCGGAATCATCTTGGACGATCCGTCATTGTGCTGGCGGGCGTCGCCTACATTTCACTGAATTTCTTTTCCGATTTCAGCGACAAATCGGCGATTCCCCTGTGGCTGTATGTGGGGCTCCTTTTGCTGGCGCTGCTGGTGCTGGGCTGGATTAGATTCCGGATTGACTATCACAATGCCTATGTCTATTACCGCGCTATTGCCGAGGGACTGCGGGTGCAGTTCTTCTGGGACGCTGCGAACATATACGGCGGCAGCCGCACCAAGGCGCAGGTGCAGGACTATTATCTTCGCCGACAGAAAAATCATATCGAATGGGTTCGCATGGCGCTGCGCACGATCAATCTTCTCGGGACCGCCTGCTCAATCAACGACAGTTCTCGTCCTTCACTCGAACAGGTCAGAAATGTGTCGGACCTGTGGCTGGGCAAAATGGATGTGTATAATGAAGACACCAAGGAGTGGGAGTTTCCCCTGTCGGCGGAAAGCGGCATTATGCATATCAAAAACAACGGACAATGCGGCTATTATCTGAATAAATCCATCCGCAGCCGTTCCGATGTGACGCTTCCTGCCGCTTTGACCCGTAAGGAGAAGCGAAACGCCGTCAGTGTCAGCAAATTCTACCGCATGGGGCGTCTTTTCAGGATTTTGGAGGCGTTATGCATGATGGTTTCCGTCGTGCTGATTATCGGTCTGACCGCCGTCATGAGCCTTTCGCCGGACAACGCGATCCTGTCAAAAGACGTCGTCGCGGGGGTGAATCTGAAAAACTGCCTTGTTTTTGTGGCGGGGCTGCTTCCCATTGTCGCCATGGTTCTGCGGGAATGGACCTCCTTCATGGGCTACAGGGAGGATGTGAACCGCTGCATATGGTATTACAGCATTTTCAAACGCGCCATCAATGAAATCGAAGGCTGCGCAACAAACAGCACCGCTTATCCCACTGAAGAAAAGCGCGTGGAAGCCATCCAGCGCAAGCTGTTTGAGATCGGCAAGGAGGCGCTGATCGAAAACGCCGACTGGGTGATGCTCAACGAAAAACGCGCCCCCGAAATTCCCACCAACTGACAGCGCCTTTTTCGTCTCATGCAAAAAGCTCGCGAAAAACCCCGAATTCCTGTTGACGATTGCAAAAAAATGTTGTAAAATAATCTTTGTATTATGATTTCTCTTACACTAAAGGACGTGGATTACAAATTATGATGAGTCATCAGCTTTCTTCATGGCAGACCGCCAATCAGTATCGAGTAGAGGGCGACGTGGTATATGGCGTTTATCAGGGCTGCGGTTTTGCCGTCAGCGAAGAGGACGGAGGCAAGCTCTTCATCTTCATGCTGTCGGCAGGTCAAAACGCGGCGTTTGACGATTTTGAAAATGCGCTCGTATCCACGGGCGGACAGCTTGCGGAAGGACAGGTAGGTGATGTGGAAAATTACCTCGCTGTGTTCTTTGACGAGAGCAGAGGAAATATTTCCAACGCCACTATGGATCAGGTGTTGTCCTTCACCGCTTCACAGGCGCGCAACTGCGGCTTCCGTGTGCCGAATGTCTGCGTCAAGTGCGGCGCAAAGGCAACCAAGCGCTCTTTCCTCAACAACATGGTGCAGCCGCTCTGCGCCAATTGCAGCGCACAGAACAAGCAAAGCCGTCAGGCATCTGCTCCTGTGCCGCCCCCCGTCTCTCCCTTTGTTTCCTCCCCCGAGCCGATGGTTTCGCAGGACGACCAGTATGCCAGACAGTATTCTCCGCTCGTTCCCGACAGCAGCAAATATGACGACACCTATGACGAATATGCGGGGATGCAGCCCCAATACGGAAACAAAGGCGGCTATTCCGACCCCTACGGCGGCACCTACAACGATGAGGGCTACGATGACGCAAACAGCAACGCCCCGATCTCCTTTGACGACACCGGGGATGAATACCGCGATATCATGGGCAATGAAGGCGAAAACTTCGACAACGCGACCGATATCGGCGGCAGCGTCGGCATGGGGTTCCTTGGCGCGCTTCTCGGTGCGTGCATCGGCGTGATTCCCTATATTCTCATTGCGCTGATCGCTGATTTTCACATGGCGGCGCTCTGCTTCCCGGCGGGTATGCTCGCGGTGCTTTTCTACACCTTCCTGCACGGTCGCAGAGTCAAGGGCGTGGGCATGGGCGTCTCGATCGGCGTGAGCGTGGTGGTGTCGTTTGTCACCATGTTCATTGCCATGGTATTTTCCTATGTCGCCGATACCAGAACCTTCGGACAGGCGCTCAGCTATGTCTTCAGCGAACAGCTCACCTTCTTCCTTATCAACAGCGTCTTTTCGATTCTCGGCTCTATCTTCGGCGCCTTCTTTATGATTAACAAGATGGACGACTATTGCCGTGATTGATTTAAATGAGAAGTTAGAGGGGAGTGGGAAGTGGGGAGAGAAAAAGAAAAAAGAAAAGCGAAGCGCAATTAGCGAGCGAATGCGAGCGCGGGGTGCAGCCGATGACGACAAGCGTCATCTCTGACTGGTTCCCTGCCGGGTCAAGGGCAGAGCCCTTGCGGTCACGGAAATCAATTTTGGTGATAACATTCGCCGGATTCGTTAAACTGCGTTGAAAATCCCGGCGCAGTTTGCACTCCCCCAGTCACCCGTCAGCAAAGCTGACAGTGACAGCCCCCCTTGTATCGCTTGCGATACAGGAAAGAGGGAGCCGATAATGC
>CACWOA010000059.1 GCA_902762395.1 uncultured Ruminococcus sp. | reverse complement strand
ACCGAACTCTGCGTTGTCTTCAAAGAGGGAGTTGCCCCATGCGGGACCGTAGCCCTTCTTGTTGACGGTGTAAGGCGTGGAGGGTGCGGAACCGCCCCAGATGGAGGAACAGCCTGTCGCGTTGGCGATGTAGGCTCTGTCGCCGAAGAGCTGGGTCATCAGCTTGGCGTAAGGCGTCTCGCCGCAGCCTGCGCACGCGCCGGAGAACTCGAGCAGCGGCTGCTTGAACTGGCTGCCCTTGACAGTGGCGTCGCTGAATTTCGCGGCGACTTCCGGCTTCTCGTCGAGGGTCTGTGCGTAATCAAACACAGCCTGCTCGTTCATCTGTGTCGCGATGGGCTTCATGGAGAGAGCCTTCTCGCCCTTCTTGCCGGGACATACGGTGACGCAGCTACCGCAGCCTGTGCAGTCGAGAGTGGAAACGGTCATGGCGAACTTCATGCCGGGCAGACCCATCATGTCGATAGCCTTGGTGCCTGCGGGAGCGGCGGCAACTTCGGTCTCTGTCATAGCGACAGGACGGATAACCGCGTGCGGGCAGACCATGGAGCAGAAGTTACACTGGATGCAGTTGGCGAAGTTCCATTCGGGAACGTCCACCGCAATGCCGCGCTTCTCATAAGCAGCGGAACCCTGGGGCAGTGTGCCGTCCACAGTATCCATGAAGGTGGAGATGGGCAGCTTGTCGCCCTGCTGTGCGTTGACAGGAATGAGAATGTCGTTGACGAACTTGACCAGCTCGGGTCTGTTGCCGGTGGCAACCTGCGCCTTGCTGTCGTCGGTGCAGTTCTTCCATGCTTCGGGAACCTTTACTTCCACGATAGCCTGCACGCCGGCGTCGATGGCGTCATGGTTCATCTTGACGATGGCTTCGCCCTTCTTGCTGTAGGACTTGGTGGCGGCGTCCTTCATGAACTTCACCGCATCCTCGATCGGGATAACGCCGGAGAGTTTGAAAAAGGCTGCCTGGAGGACGGTGTTCACACGGCTGCCCAGACCGATTTCCTTACCGATCTTGATAGCGTTGATGGTGTAGAACTTGATGTCGTTCTCCGCGATGAACTTCTTGACCTTGCCGGGGAGGTTCTTCTCCAGCTCTTCGCCCGACCAGATGCAGTTGAGCAGGAAGGTACCGCCGGGAACGAGATCCTCTACGATGTCATACTTGTCCATGTAGGAAGGATTGTGGCAGGCAACGAAGTTGGCCTTGTTGACCAGATAGGTGGACTTGATGGGAGACTTGCCGAAGCGCAGATGGCTGACGGTAACGCCGCCCGACTTCTTGGAGTCGTAGGAGAAGTAGCCCTGTGCGTACATATCGGTGTGGTCGCCGATGATCTTGATGGAGTTCTTGTTCGCGCCGACGGTACCGTCAGAGCCGAGACCCCAGAACTTGCAGCAGATGGTGCCGGCGGGGGTGGTGTTGGGATTCTCGCTGACCTTGAGGGAGAGATGGGTCACGTCGTCTTCGATACCGACGGTGAATCTCTTCTTGCTGTCGGCCGCGTCCATGTTGTTATAGATGGCAATGATGTGGGCGGGGGTGGTGTCCTTGGAACCGATGCCGTAACGACCGGAGGTCATCTTGACGCCGGCGAACTTGCTGTCAGCCAGAGAAGCGACAACATCCAGATAAAGAGGCTCGCCGATGGAGCCGGGTTCCTTGGTTCTGTCGATAACGCTGATGTACTTGGCGGTATCCGGAATCGCGGCTACCAGACGCTCAGCGCTGAACGGACGATAGAGGTGAACTTCCACAACGCCCCACTTGTTGCCGGCGGCGTTCATATAGTCGATGGTCTCCTCGATGGTGTCGCAGACGGAACCCATGGCGATGATGACCTTGTCGGCGTCGGGTGCGCCGTAGTAGTTGAACGGCTTGTAGTTGGTGCCGATCTTCGCGTTGACCTTGTCCATGTATTCCTCGACAATGCCGGGAACCGCGTCATAGAACTTGTTGCAGGCCTCGCGGGTCTGGAAGAAGATGTCGGGGTTCTGCGCGGAACCGTGAAGCACGGGGTGCTCAGGGTTGAGAGAACGGCGGCGGAACGCGTCAACGGCATCCCAGTCGAGCATATCCGCCAGATCCTCATAATCCCATGTCTCGATCTTCTGAATCTCGTGAGAGGTGCGGAAGCCGTCGAAGAAGTGGAGGAAAGGCACACGACCCTTGATGGCGGCGAGATGCGCCACTGCGCCGAGGTCCATACATTCCTGCGGATTGTTGGAGCAGAGCATGGCGTAGCCGGTCTGACGGCAGGCATAAACGTCGGAATGATCGCCGAAGATGGAGAGCGCGTGGAACGCCAGCGAACGGGCGGAAACATGGATAACGCCGGGAAGCAGCTCACCGGACATCTTGTACATGTTGGGGATCATCAGGAGCAGACCCTGGGAAGCGGTGTAGGTGGTGGTAAGCGCACCTGCCGAAAGGGAGCCGTGCACAGCGCCGGCCGCGCCGCCTTCGGACTGCATCTCGGTGACCTGCACTTCTCTGCCGAAGAGGTTCTTTCTGCCTGCCGCGGCATACTTGTCGGTTTCATCCGCCATTACGGAAGAAGGCGTGATGGGGTAAATGGCAGCAACGTCGGTAAACGCGTAGGATACGTGAGCCACGGCGTTGTTGCCGTCCATGGTTTTCATTTTTCTGGCCATGTTGTTTGTTTCCTCCTTAAGGAATTTTTGTGAAAAGATTTGAAATGCGATGCGTACAATGCGGCTCAGTTCGTAAGAGGGAGAACGAATTCGCCGTATGCGGTCAGAGCCGCATATCAGCGCACACACCGCAGAAATCCATATTGAGACGTCTTGCGGACATCGCAATTCATCACCGTATATTCTAACACTTTTTCATCTGTATGTAAAGCAAAAATTAACAGAAAAATCAAAAGTTTATTCCTTATTCAAAAAATTCGGAGTAAATTTGGATTTTCCCGCCTCTTTGACAGAAACACTTGCAATCGCCGCGGAAACATGGTACAATAGGATATGCATAAAAAATCTTTTCAAAAAGAGGGGTTCCTTGTTGCATTTACCTTTAAAGCCGGACCTGAACCGCAAAACCGTCCTGTTTGCCCTTCTCACCGCTGTGTGGATGGTTGTGATTTTTCTCTTTTCCGCCCAGAACGGGGACGATTCCTCCGCGACAAGCGGGCTGATCGTCGGCTTTCTATGCCGCGTGCTGCATCTTTCGCCATCGCCGCATGAACGTGAAATACTTACATTTTGTGTGCGCAAGGGGGCGCACATGACGGAATTCGGTCTGCTGGGGCTTCTCTGGCTCGGCACGCTCAAAAACGCCTTCGGGAGATTCGCCCGTCTCTATCCCGCCGCCTTTGCCGCCGCTTCGGTTTACGCCGCGGCGGATGAGGTACACCAGCTTTTTTCCGGCGGGCGCGCGGGACGTCCGACCGACTGGCTGATCGACAGCGCGGGTATTTTGTTTTTCTTTGCCGTTTTCCGGCTGGTATCATATATTATAATGAAAATGAAAGAGTCGGATGCAGGGCAAAAGCGCGTAATCGTGTAATATAAAGTAAAAGAATTACAAGCAGTAAAAGCGCTTGCGCATTTTATCAATATACATGACAAAAAACATGAGTAAAGGATGATTTACAAATGGCAATTCTGGTAACAGGCGGCGCGGGCTTTATCGGCTCGCACACATGCGTCGTGCTGCAAGAGGCAGGATATGAAATTGTAGTAGTGGACAACTTCTCCAATTCCAAGCCCGAAGCGCTCAAACGCATCAAAACCATCTCCGGCAAGGATTTCCCATTCTATGAGGCGGACATCCTTGACCGTGACGCGATGAACCGCGTTTTTGAGGAAAACGACATCGAGGCGGTGATTCACTTCGCGGGACTGAAAGCGGTGGGAGAATCCGTCGCAAAACCCATCGAATATTACCACAACAACATCACCGGCAGTCTGGTGCTGTTTGACGTGATGAGAAATCACGGCTGCAAAACCATCGTGTTTTCCTCCTCCGCGACGGTGTACGGCATGAACAACGAGCCGCCCTTTGTGGAAACCATGCCGCTCTCCACCACCAACCCCTACGGCTCCACCAAGCTCTTCATCGAGGACATCCTGCGCGATATCTGCGTATCCGACCCCGAATGGAGCGTCATGCTGCTGCGCTACTTCAATCCCATCGGCGCGCATCCCTCCGGACTCATCGGCGAAAGCCCCAACGACATTCCCAACAACCTTTTCCCCTACATTGCGAGCGTCGCGGTCGGGAGACTGGAAAAACTGGGCGTGTTCGGCAACGACTATCCCACCGTGGACGGCACCGGCGTGCGCGACTACATTCACGTCATGGATTTAGCGGAGGGTCATGTCTGCGCGCTCCGCTATGCGCTGGAACACAAAGGCGCGCAGGCGGTCAACCTCGGTACGGGTAAAGGCACCAGCGTGCTTCAGCTCGTGGCGGCGTTTGAAGCGGGCAGCGGCGTGTCTGTTCCCTACGCCATCAAGCCCCGCCGCCCCGGCGATATCGCGGAATGCTACGCCGACTGCACCAAAGCGCGGGAGCTGCTCGGCTGGGAAGCCAGGCGCAACATGGAGGATATGTGCCGCGACGGCTGGAACTTCATGAAAAACAACCCGCAAGGTCTTTAACGAAATATTCACAGTTCCGTCACAGTAAATTGATGATTTTTTTGAAGATTTTTTGCTTTTTTTCTATTTTTTTTTAAAAAAACCTTGCAATTGTGTAAAACCTGTGCTATCATGTACTCGTAGTTTTGAGGTCAGCCGGAACAAACCGGATTTCGGGACATCAAAGCCATCGGTATTTTAAACTGAGATTTGCCAAATTTTTAAGAGGGATTGGCAAATCCAAAAAAGTCATTTTTTTTGGAGGTAGATTACCATGAAAAAAAGATTAGCTCTCATTCTTGCGTCTGCAATGCTGGTTACATCGGCTGTTGCCGGTCTGGCTTCCTGCAAGAGCGGCGGTGCCGGCGGAGAAGGCGGAAGCAGTGAGAAAGGTCACGTTTACTATCTGAACTTCAAGCCCGAAGTGGACGGTATCTGGCAGGATCTTGCCAAGAAGTACACCGAGGAAACCGGCATCACGGTCGACATCACCACCGCGGCTGACGGCAAGTATGAGGAAACCCTCGCTTCCGAAATCTCCAAGGCAGACGCTCCCACCCTGTTCCAGATCAACGGTCCCACCGGTCTGGCTAACTGGAAGGATTATTGCTATGATCTGTCCGACGCGGCTGTCACCAAGGAACTGACCGACAAGGCATACGCGCTCAACGATGCGGACGGCGCTACCAGAGGTATCGCATATGTTACCGAATCCTACGGTTTGATCACCAACACCAAACTGCTCAAGGAAGCCGGCTATGAAATCACCGATATCACCAATTTTGAATCTCTCAAGAAGGTTGCCGAAGACATCACCGCTAAGAAAGCTGCCGGCGAGATCAATTTCTCGGCGTTCACCAACGCTTCCTTGACTTCCGGTGACTGGTGGAGAATGCAGACCCATCTGGCCAACCTCCCGCTGTACTATGAGTACAAGGACGGCAACGTGGATCCCGGCGTAGGTCTTCAGGAAATCAAGGGAACCTATATGGACAACTTCAGACAGATTCTCGATCTCTATCTGGACAACGCTACCTGTGAGCGCAGTGTTGCCGCCAGCAAGAAGATTGACGACGCCCGCACCGAGTTTGTCAACGGCGAAGCGGTGTTCTATCAGAACGGCAGTTGGGAATACAACAAGGACAGCGGCCTGATGGATATGGAACTCGGCTTCCTCCCGATCTACATCGGCGTAGAGGGCGAAGAAAACCAGAGCGTTTGCACCGGTACCGAGAACTTCTGGGCTGTCAACAGCCAGGCATCTGAGGAAGACATTCAGGCTACCCTCGACTTCCTTGAGTGGGCTGTCACCGATGACGAAGTCACCAAGGTTATGGCGGATGACATGGGCTTCAGCATTCCTTTCAAAAACGCAAAGCCTGTTTCCAACAAGCTCACCCTGATGGCCAATGATATGGTTTCCGGCGGTAAGACCAACGTGTCCTGGGCACTGATCACCATGCCTTCTCAGGCTTGGAAGGATAACCTCGGTTCCTTCATGGCTGCCTATGCTTCCGACAAGACCGACGAAGCTTGGGACGGCGTCGTCAAGGCTTATGTTGACAACTGGAAGGTTGAAAAGGATCTGGTTGCGGAGGCTACCAAGGACTAATCCGTAAAGCAAAGAATCATGGCTGGTTCGGTCTGATCTGTTGCCGGACACAGTAAGTAAAAATATTACCACAGACCTAAAAAAGAGGGTGAACGGCATGCTTGTCTTGCCCGTTCACCCCTTTTGTCTGTTGTTTATCCTTTGAAAAGGGGGGCAATTTATGGGAAAAACATTACAAAAGAATCCCTTATATCTCTGTATGTTCCTGTTGCCGACGGCGGCGGCCTTTCTGATAGGCTTCGTCATTCCGTTTGGCATCGGTATCTATTTGTCATTCTGTAAATTCAAGACCATGAACAACATCAAGTTAATCGGTATCGACAACTATGTACAGGTATTCAGCGGCGATCAAGTGTTTGGGCAGTCCTTCTGGTTTACCGCCCTGTTCGCTATTGTGTCCACGATTGCCATTAATGTGATTGCGTTCATGGTAGCAGTGCTGCTGACCAGAAACTTCGCGGGAACCAATGTCTTCCGCACCGTATTCTTCATGCCGAACCTCATGGGCGGTATTTTGCTGGGTACCATCTGGAAAATCCTCTTTAACGGCATTCTCACCAATTTTAAACAGACACTCACCAGCAACGGCACCTACGGCTTTGTCGGTTTGCTCATTCTCATGATCTGGCAGCAGGTGGGTTACATGATGATTATCTACGTGGCAGGCTTGCAGGGCGTTTCCGACGACATCAAGGAAGCGGCCAGAATCGACGGTGCCAATGACAAGCAGATTCTCTTCAAAATCACCATTCCGCTGGTTATGCCGTCTATCAGTATGTGCACGTTCCTGACCATCACCAACGGCTTCAAGCTGTTCGACCAGAACCTCTCTTTGACCGGCGGCGAACCCATGCACAACACCGAAATGCTCGCGCTCAATATCTATAACACGTTCTACGGACGTGTCGGATATATGGGCGTCGGTCAGGCCAAAGCAGTTGTCTTCTTCCTGTTGGTCGGTGCGATCGCCATTTTGCAGCTCAAACTCACCCAAAGCAAGGAGGCGGACTAATTTATGGAAAATACAAACAAAATCAAAACGGCTGATGAGATCAAAATCAAGCGGAAAACCAGTGACATCGTATTTACCGTGGTATTTTCCATCATATCGGTATTCTGGATGTACCCGCTGGTCATGGTACTGATCAACTCCTTCAAAAACAAAAATTATATCTTCCAGAATCCGTTTGCTTTGCCGGATGAAAAAACCACGGTTTATGGCGACAACTATGTGCAGGCCGTCACCACTAAGATGGACTTTATGTCCGCATTGATGAACAGCGTGATTATCACGGTATTCTCTGTGGCGCTGATTCTGCTGTGCACCTCGATGTGCGCCTATTACGTTTCGAGAGTCAAGACTTGGTACACCGCCATCTTCTATTATCTGTGCCTTTTCTCCATGATCGTGCCGTTCCAGATGATCATGTTCCCGCTCTCCAAGGTGACGGACGTGCTTCAGCTCAACACGCCTTTCCGCATTCCGCTGGTCTACCTGGGATTCGGCGCAGGCACGGCAATGTTTATGTTCAGCAACTTCCTCAAGTCGCTACCGCCGGATATTGAAGAAGCCGCTATGATTGACGGCTGCGGTCCCATCAAGACCTTCTTCTCCATCGTGCTTCCCATCATGAAGCCCACCATTATTTCGGTCGGTATTCTGGAAACCATGTGGATCTGGAACGACTATCTCCTGCCGTACCTGGTGCTTAAAATCAGATACTACAAGACCGTTCCGATCGTCATCCAATACTTCCAGAGCGGTTACGGCCGTGTAGAGTGGGGCGCTATCATGGCGAGCATGGTCATCACCATCGTGCCTATCGTCATCCTCTACCTCTTCCTCCAGAAGTACATCATCAAGGGCGTACTTTCCGGCGCTGTCAAGGGATAATCTTATTTCAGTAACATCCCCCAATTCTCAACCTACAAAACCTGAAAAAACAAAAATCCGGTTCGGAGCTTCCTCAAGGCTTCGCACCGGATTTTTATTGTATCATAGATAATAAGAGCCTGTTTAAAATCTCTTCACGCACGGCTTGCTTGCATCTTTTCCGCCATATTTTGCCAAAATCCTCGTTAATACACAAAGTATTGCCTGCGGTTTTGGCTTCATCTGGCGAAAAAGCTGACGGCGCAATCCGCACACGCGGAGATTCTAAACAGGCTCTAAAAAAATTTCCACTCGCGGCAACTATTACATCACGCCGCATTGCATGAATCGCCGCTGTATGCGAAAAATAAAACAGGGATTTTTCCGCGACGAAAAACGGGAAAAGCTCTACTCTATCAAAAAAGGGACGGTTTTTGGCAATGATGAATCAGACAAGTTTTAAATTGCGCATGATGTGTGCCGCCTCCGCGCTCGCCCTCATGGCGATTCCTGTGAGCTGCGGCATGAACGACAGAAACACCACTTCCAACGGCGTCAACGAAAACGGCATTTACAGCGAGGAGAACCCGTACATTCAGACCACCTTCACGGTGATCGTAAAAGACCAGTACGGCGAGATCGTTCCCGGTACGAAGGTCTATTTTAAAGACGATGAACGAGAGGTCTCCGCCACCCAGACGAGAACAACGGGAGCAGACGGGACTGCGGCCTTTACCTACAGTTACGGGATCTCAGTTGAGACAGGTGCGACGACGGCAGACTATAACGCCCTTTTTGCCCTGGACAGCGCCTTTACCGACGCTCTGGCAGAGCAGGACATCCATTTGGTCCTCCAGCAGAAGAAAGATCTGGTCCTCTATGGCTCTGGTCATTGGCAGCGGTGAATGGATCCGTGCCGTGGACGGCCAGTTCACCGGGCTGTCCGCCGGGCAGCACATTCTTCGGGCCGGAGCGTATGTGGATGAAGAGAGCAACACCTTCTACTTCGCCTCGGACTACGCCGACTTCTTTGTGCCCAGAGGGGTGTGGACCGTCAATGTCGACTTGGAGCAGTCTCAGTACGTGGTATTCACCGGTGAGACCGAGCAGGTTGCTGAACCGGGCGGCACCGTCTACTTCTACGTCACCCCGGAAGAGGGCTATGAGATCACGGAATACACTGTGGATCGTCCCACCCGCCTGAGCGGCGGCGTCCGATACAGTGAGGAAAACGGCTTTATCGTGGTGGACGGAGTGACCGGAAATGTGACGCTGACCGTGATCGCAGAGCAGAAGGAAGACCCATCTCCTGTCTACACCATTCTGGAAGGCAACGGCAGCACATGGACCAAGGGCAGCAGCGGAGACCTCCACTTCAAGTCCGACGGCCCCTTTGCCAAGTTCACCGGAATCCGTGTGGACGGCGAAACGGTGAATGCCCAGAACTACGACGCTTCCAGCGGCAGCACCAACGTGGAGCTGAAGGCAGCTTATCTGGAGCAGCTCACCGCGGGCAGCCACGCCCTG
>CACWOA010000058.1 GCA_902762395.1 uncultured Ruminococcus sp. | reverse complement strand
CGGAACGGGAAAAGCAGCTGGCGGCGCTCCGGGACGATTACCAGGGACTGAAAGTGACATACGACAACAAGATGGCTCCCGCCGCTATTGAAGAATATGCGCGAACCAAGCTGGGTATGCAGAAAAGAGAAAGATTTCAGATGGAATGGATCGAAGTCGGCAGGGAAGACGATTTTGAAAATGACGACGCGAAAAAAACAGGACTGATCGATCAGTTCATGTCATACTTTGATTAAAAGAAAAATAAACATGAATTGCCGACCGATGTGGTATGTACGCTCATAAAACATCGGTCGGCAATCAGAGACGTTGCGCTTGACAGGAGAGTTGAGATTGATTCTTAACTCTCGTTTTGCGTTGAATACGGAGAAGGATACAGGCATTGCGGAGGTGTGCAAGTGGAAGAAAAAGAGCAGGGGAAAAAACCGTTCCGGAGCGATTTCACGCTTTTTAAACGGTACAAGGGTTTGGATCACATATCGCACAGGGTAGCGGTTTTGTTGCTCATCATAGCCTTTTCTGTGGCGGCGATCTTTGTCAATCTTTTGAATCTGATGGTGATCCGAAGCGACAAATACCAGCAGGCGGCAGCCTCGCAGCAGCTCAAAACCCAGACGGTTCCCGCCAACCGCGGCACGATTTACGACGCCAACGGCGAAGATCTGGTCAGAAGCGCGGCGGCATGGGTGGTATATCTCAGCCCCGGCGAGATTGTGGAGGAACAGCGCAAAGAAATTTGTCAGACCTTGTCCGACGTGCTGGGGCTGGATTACAACAGCGTGCTGGAAAAGACCCATTCCAAATATACCAGCGTCAAACTGACGGTCAAGGCGGAAAAAGACCAGAAGGATATTTTGCAGGCGTTTATCTATCGCACCTGCTATGTCGGCAAAGAGGAATATACAGGGGAAGACGGGAAAAAGCACACCCGCAAGGTGGTCTTTCTGGAAGATCACCCCGATATGAACCTTGAAAAGAAGGAAAATTATCCCTATATCAAGGGCGTGACCATCGCCACCGATACCAAGCGGTACTATTTTCACGATACGCCGCTTGCTTCCACCGTGCTGGGCTTTACCAATTACGAAAATGTCGGTTCGGCAGGTCTGGAGAGCTACTACAACAACACGCTCAAGGGCGTGGACGGCAAAATCATCAAAGCCAAGAATTCCAAGGGCGGCGAAATGCCGTTTGATTACGATACCGTTATTCCCGCCATCGACGGCAACAGCCTGGTGCTGACCATTGACGCGAATATTCAGGCGACGCTGGAAAAATACCTCCGTCAGGCGGTCATCGACAACGACGTGGAAAACAAGGCGGTGGGCATTATCATGAATGTCAACACCGGCGCGATTTACGGCATGGCGACGATGAATGACTATGACCCCGCCAATTACCTTGAAATCACGGACGAAAAGGAATTGCAGAAGATCGCGGAGATCGAGGATCCCGATGAAAAAACCAAGGCCATCAGCGCGGCGCAGCAGAAGCAGTGGCGCAACAAGGCGGTCAACGACGCCTATGAACCGGGTTCGGTTTTTAAGCCCATTACCATGGCGGCGGCGCTCGAAGAGGGCGTGACCAGCATGGACGATACCTTTACCTGTGTCGGCTACAAGGTTGTCGGCGGTCGCAGAATCCATTGTCATAAGACGGGCGGTCACGGGGAGGAAACCCTGACGCAGGGCATGATGAATTCCTGCAACCCCGTGCTGATGACGCTGGGCGAACGCCTGGGCGGCGCGAATTTCTACAAATATTTCTCCGCGTTCGGTCTGACTGCCAAAACAGGCATTGATCTGCCCGGCGAGGCGGTGGGCGTGTACCATCATGAGAATGATCTCGGCGTGGTGCAGGTAGCGTCTTCTTCCTTCGGTCAGACCTTCACGGTCACGCCCATTCAGATGATTACCGCGTTTTCCGCCGCTACCAACGGCGGCTATCTCGTGCAGCCCTATGTGGTTGACAAGATACTCGACGCCAAGGGAAATATCGTCAAAAATCATCAGACGGTCGTCAAGCGTCAGGTGATTTCCGAAACCACCTCCCGCCATATCGCCGATATGCTGGAAGCAACGGCGGGCATCGGCGGTACGGCGCACAACGTCTACATCAGCGGTTACCGCATCGGCGCCAAGACGGGTACATCCGAAAAGATCGCGCTTCTCGCGTCCACCGAGGGCAAGGAGAGAAAGTACATCGCTTCCTTCTGTGCCGTCGCTCCCATCAATGACCCCGAAATTGCGGTACTGGTGCTTCTCGACGAACCCAACAATCCCAGAAGCCACGGCGGCGGCACATTGGTCGCGCCTGTCGTGCGCGGCATTCTCAGCGAAGTGCTGCCCTATCTCGGCGTGGAAACCATCTACTCCGAGGAAGACGCGCGGCTGATGGATACGCTCATTCCCAACGTGGTGGGCAAATCCACCGAGGAAGCCGCCGAGCTTCTCGAAGCCAAGGGACTTACCCCCCGCATCATCGGCGAGGGAAGCACGATTACCGGGCAGATTCCCTCCGGCGCGAGGAGCGCGCCGAAATCCAGCACCATCGTGCTGACCACCGAGTCGGACGGCGAAATTCCGATGACCACGGTGCCTGACTTAGTGGGACGTTCTCCCACAGGGGTGGCAAGCGCCGTCAAGAACAAAAATCTCAACATCCGCTATTCCGGCACGGGCTACGAGAGCAGCAGCGGCGTTGCCAGGTCGCAGGATATTCCCGCCGGCAGCCGCGTCGAAGAAGGTACCGTGGTCACGGTGGAATTCACCGTCGAAGGACTGACAGACTAATTCGGAATGCGGAATTCGGAATGAATAAGAAGGGAAACCTGCTTGGGAAAACGTAACGGAAAACAGGCAGGTTTTCGGGCTGACAAAACCATAACGGAAGGACTGTCATCAATCTATGCTTCTGACCAAACTGATGGAAGGTATCGAATACACCGGCTTTGACGGCGACTGCGAAATCACCGATATTACCTCCGATTCGCGCAAGGCGGGGGAGGGCATGGCGTTCGTCTGCATCAAGGGACTCACCCGCGACGGACACGATTTCGCGCCGGCTGTGGCGGCGCAGGGAGCGGCCGTGGTCGTGTGTGAGCGCGATCTGGGGCTTGCCAATCAGGTGATTGTCTCCTCCACCCGCAGCGCGCTCGCCGCCATGTGCGAAAATCTCATGGGTCGTCCTCTCGACCGCCTCCGGCTCATCGGCATCACCGGCACCAACGGCAAGACCTCCGCGACGACCATCACCAAGCAGGTGCTGGAAAGCTGCGGTCACAAGTGCGGTCTGATCGGCACCATTCAGAATATGATCGGCGACCGGGTGCTGCACACCGAATTCACCACGCCGGAGATTTACGAGCTGCACCGCCTGTTTCAGCAAATGGCGGACGCGGGCTGCGATACCGCCATTATGGAGGTGTCTTCCCACGCGCTCGAGCTGGAGCGTGTGGCGGGGCTGCATTTTGCCGCGGCGTGCTTTACCAATCTGACGGAGGATCACCTCGATTTTCACGGCACGATGGAAGCCTACTTTGCCGCCAAGGCAAAGCTCTTCGGCATGACCGACTGCGCCGTCATCAATATCGACGACGAATGGGGCAACAAGCTGCGCATTGACGACAGCGTGGAGCTGATGACATACGGCATTGACAATCCCCTCGCTGACCTGAATGCCCGTGACGTGACCTTCTCGGCGGACGGCGTGGCATTCACGCTGTGTGCGCAGGGAAAGGAATACCGCGTCAAGGTGCCCACGCCAGGTAAATTTTCCGCCTATAACGCGCTCAGCGCGGCGGGCTGCGCGCTCGCCGTGGGTGTGCCGCCTGAAACCGTGGCGCAGGCGCTCAATCACTCCACCGGCATCAAGGGACGCGCCGAGGTCTATCCCACGGGACGCGATTTTACCATCATTCTCGACTATGCCCACACCCCTGACGGTGTGGAGAATATTCTCAGCTCCATGCGCGCCGTTTCCGAGGGACGGCTGGTCGCGCTGCTGGGCTGCGGCGGCGACCGTGATCCCTACAAACGTCCTCTGATGGGCGAAGCGGCGGCAAGGCTGGCGGACTTTGTGATCGTTACCTCGGACAATCCCCGCACGGAAGATCCCGAAAGCATCGTGCAGCAGATCATTCCCGGCGTGGAGAAGCACGACACGCCCTATGTGGCGATCGTCAACCGCCGCGAAGCGATGAAATACGCTGTGGAACACGCGCAGCCCGGCGACGTGATTGTGCTGGCGGGCAAGGGACATGAGGATTACCAGATTCTCGGCAAGACCAAGGTGCATTTTGACGAGCGCGAGGTGCTGGATGAAATTTTCGCCGAGCTGGGTCTGCGGTAAGCGGTTCACGGGCGGTCATTGTGAAAGGCGGAGGCTTTTTTATGGAAACCATGCAACTGAAGGAGGTCGCAAAGGCACTGGGAGCGGAATGCGCCCACTGTGCCGACGCGGACATCACCAATATTACGATAGACAGCCGCGAGGCGGGAGAGGGAACCCTCTTTTTTGCCATCCGGGGCGAGCGTTTTGACGCGCACGATTTTGTGACCGACGTACTCGCCAAAGGCGCGGTCGCGGCGGTGTGCAGCCGTCCGGTTGAGGGCGCCGACGCGGACAGGATTCTTCTGGTTCCCGACACGCGTCTGGCGTTTCTTGCACTGGCGGGGTATTACCGCGCCAAATTCGATATCCCCGTGGTAGGGTTGACCGGCTCGGTCGGCAAGACCACCACCAAGGAAATGGTGGCCGCTGTGCTGTCACAGAAATACAAGACCCTTGCCACCCAGGGCAACTTCAACAATGAAATCGGACTGCCTAAAATGTGTTTCCGTCTTGACGGGAGCTATGAGGCGGCGGTTTTTGAGATGGGCATGAGCGGATTCGGAGAGATCAGCCGCCTGACTGCCGCTGCACGCCCGACAGTGGGAATTATCACCAATATCGGCGTAAGCCACATCGAAAAGCTCGGCTCCCGCGAGGGCATATTGAAGGCGAAAATGGAAATACTGGAAGGGATGTCTCCCGACGCGCCGCTGCTTATCAACGGCGACAACGATCTTCTGCCCGAAGGCGTAAAAGGGATTTCCAACCCCGTGGTGGTGTGCGGTATTTCCTGTCCCGATGCGGACTGCCGCGCGGAAAACATCGTGCAGGGGCAGGAATCCATGCGCTTTGACATCTGCTATGACGGTCAGCGTTATGCCGTGGATCTTCCTGCTGTTGGCACACACAATGTCTACAACGCCTGCATTGCCTTTGCCTGCGGTATGCTGTTAGGCGTTTCGCCTGAGCAGGCGGTCAGAGGGCTGGCGGGATATGTGCCGACGGGAATGCGGCAGAAAATCGTAAAGTGCGGTGGCGTGACAGTCATCGAGGACTGCTACAACGCCAGCCCCGATTCCATCAAAGCTTCCTTAGGCGTGCTGCGCGACAGCGACGGCAGCCGCAGGATCGCCGTGCTGGGTGATATGAAGGAGCTGGGCAGCTATTCGCGCCAGGCGCACCTCGAATGCGGCAAGGCTGCCGCTGACCATCATGTTGACGTGCTGCTGGCGCTGGGGGAAGAAGCAAAGGCGTACATAGAAGGCGCGGACGGCGGCGTGCCGATGGTGCGGCATTTTGACGACAAGTCGGCGCTTGCTCAAACCCTCTGCGGTATGCTGCGTGAAGGCGACACCGTTCTCTTCAAAGCGAGCAGAGCGATGAAGCTGGAGGAAATCATCGCCTCGGTGTACGAGACGCTTTCCGATTCCTCCGGAAACTGAAAAACAAAAGAACGCAAAGACTTGCGGGCAAAGACTTGCGGGCAAATCTTTGCGGGCAAATCTTTGCGGGCAAAGATTTGCGAGAACAGCAAAAAGAGTAAGGACGGTAATGAAGAATGACACAGGAATTCATCAGTCTGCTGGCCGCCGTGCTGGCGTTCGGCATCACTGCCGCGTTAGGCATTAAGGTGATACCGTGGCTTCACGGGTTGAAATACGGTCAGACCATCAAGGAAATCGGTCCCAAATGGCACGAGAAAAAGCAGGGAACCCCCACGATGGGCGGTATCATGTTTATGGCAGGCATTGTGGGCGCGCTGGCGGTGTGTCTGCCGCTGTATTACTACCTTCAGCAGAAGGGCGTCATCGCCTCCTATTATGAAACGCAGGGCTATTGGATTCGTATCATTGCGGGCATTCTTATGGCGCTTCTCTTTGGCGCGGTGGGATTCCTCGACGATTACATCAAGGTCATCAAGAAGCAGAACGACGGTCTGACGCCGGGGCAGAAGATGATTTTCATGATTCTCATCAGCGGCGGATATCTTGCCACGCTCGCCATGATCGGTGACGCGTCGGTCACTTCGATTCCCTTTTTAGGGGATGTGAATGTCGGATTCCTCTTTTATCCGGTTTCCATGTTCATGATCGTGGGATTTGTCAATGCGGTCAACCTGACGGACGGCATTGACGGACTCTGTTCTTCCGTGACCTTCTTTGCGGCGATTGTCTTCATCATGATCGCGGGTATGCGCAGTATGTTCGGCATGAGCGTATTTTCCGCGGCGGTGGCAGGCGGCTGCCTCGGCTTCCTGGTGTGGAATTTCTTTCCCGCCAAGGTGTTCATGGGCGACACCGGCTCGCTGTTTTTAGGCGGACTGTTCTGCGCGATGGCGTATGGCGTGAATATGCCGGTTCTCATTCCGCTGGTCGGCATTATCTATCTCTGCGAAGCGGGGTCGGTTATGCTGCAGGTAGCTTATTTCAAAGCGACCCATGGCAAGCGGATCTTTAAGATGAGCCCCATTCATCATCATTTTGAGATGTGCGGATGGAGCGAGGTCAAGATTGTATGGAGCTTCAGCCTGGTCACGCTGATCGCGGGTGTGATGGCGGTGGCGCTGACAATGGCGCTCCGGTAAAGGAAGATGAGGAAAAAGGAAGGAGTATGTGACATTGGACAAAATCAGTACGGATCATTACCCGTCGCGCGAAACGCGTGAAACGGAGAAACGCGCAGGCGCTTCCGTCCGGCAGCGTGAGGCGTATTACAGTCCGCGTTCGGTTTACGCGGACGAGGGCGAAGCGGCGCACGAGCGCAGGCAGCCGTCACGCGGCAGGGGCGGCGCCGGAAAGTCCTCCCGCAAAGGCATCCGCAAGGGTCTTTCCGAATCGTGGAGAGAGATGAGCCATGTGCTGGGCAACAAACAGCTTGCCTTTGATAAGCCGCTGGTGATCATCGTGATGCTTTTGCTGGCGCTGGGGCTGATTATGGTGTACTCCGCCAGCTATGCCTATGCCTACTACAACAACGGCGACAGCATGTATTATATCAAGAGGCAGATTGTCTTCGCGGCGATCGGCGTGCTGGCCATGATCGGCATTTCGACCGTCCCCCCCCGTCGGCTCAAGGGAAAACCCACCTATTTTGTTTTAGGGATTTCTTATTTTCTGCTGGTGGCGGTGCTGTTCCTGCCGCGTGTGCAGGGCGTGCGGCGCTGGATCAACCTGGGTTTTACCACGTTTCAGCCCTCTGAAATCGCGAAATTCGCCGCGATTCTCATATGTGCCACCTACATTTCCAACCATTACAAGGAAATGAACGTCACGAGCTATCCCAATGTGGAAACCAAGCTGAAAGCCAATCGCAGTCCTTTTGCGCATTGGCGCTATTCGATGAGACGCAATTTTGTCACGGCGGTGGTGCCGTTTATTGTCATACTCGGTCCGATGCTCGCGCTGGTGGTCATTGAACCCCACCTTTCCTGCACGATTCTGCTGATGCTCATCATCGGCACGCAGATGTATCTCGGCGGCACGCGGAAGGAATATTTTATCGGGCTGGGCGTTCTGGCGGCGATCGCGGTCTATCTGGTCATTTTTACGGATATCGTTCCCTACGGCAGCACGCGTATCAAGGTGTGGCAGGATCCGTTTGTGGACCCGCTGGGCGACGGCTGGCAGAATATCCAGTCGCTTTACGCCATCAGTTCGGGCGGTCTTTTCGGCGTAGGTCTGGGCAATTCGCGGCAGAAGTACCTGTATATTTCCGAACCGCAGAACGACTTTATCTTTGCCGTGGTTTGTGAAGAGTTAGGACTTATCGGCGCAATGGCGATTATTCTGCTGTTTGCGGCGTTCATCTGGCGCGGCTTCACGGTGAGTGTGTCGAATCCCGACCGATTCTGTAAACTGGTGGGTATCGGCATTACCTCCCAGATCGGCTTCCAGATGATTCTCAATATTTGCGTTGTCACCAACATGGTGCCGAATACCGGCATCAGCCTGCCCTTTTTCAGTTCGGGCGGCACATCGCTCACCATGCTGCTGGCGGAAATCGGCGTGCTGCTTGCGATTTCGCGCAGTTCACCCAACAAAGTGATATAACGGATTCACCCAGTTGAACGGAGGATTTTGGATATGAAAGTATTGATGACAGGCGGCGGCACGGCGGGACATATCAATCCCGCCCTTGCGATTGCGGATACGATCAGGCAGCATCATCCCGACGCGGAAATTCTCTTTGTGGGAACCCCGCAGGGAATGGAAGCGAGACTGGTGCCGGCAGCGGGATTTGACTTTACCTCCATGCCCGTGGCGGGCTTTCAGCGCAAGCTGAGCCTGACCAATATCCGGCGCAACGCCGAGGCGATCGGACACCTGATTCTCTCGGGCAGGCGTTCGGCAAAAATCATCCGGGACTTTCAGCCGGATATCGCCATTGGCACGGGCGGCTATGTCAGCGGTCCGATTCTGCGCAAGGCGGCGCAGATGGGGGTTCCCGTGCTGGTGCATGAGGCCAACGCCTTTCCGGGCGTAACGGTCAAGATGCTGGCGCGTTACTGCGAATGTGTGATGATTGCCGTGGAGGACGCGAAAAAGCGGCTTCCCGACGGTACCAAAACCGTGGTGACGGGCAACCCCGTCCGTGCGGAGATCCTCGAATATGACCGCGAGACGGCGCGCCGTGAATTGGGCGTTGACGACCGACCGCTGATTGTTTCCTTCGGCGGTTCGCTCGGCGCGCGCACCATCAACGAATCCATGCTCGATCTCCTCGCCAGAAGCGCGAAGGACGGCAGATACCAGCACATACACGGCTACGGCAAATACGGCAGCTTTGTGCTGGATGAGCTGAAGGCGCGTGGCGTGGAGCTGTCGCAGTGCGGCAACCGTGACGTAAGGGAATTTATCAAAGATATGCCCCGCGTGATGGCGGCGGCCG
>CACWOA010000057.1 GCA_902762395.1 uncultured Ruminococcus sp. | reverse complement strand
CTCTTTCCATTTCTTCCATTTGTCACATTCCCCTTTTGACTCTTGATTATTGTTAATTATATCACAAAGGCAGAAAAATACAATGCATTTTTCATGTCTGACTTTTGAATGATTTGTGTATGAATTTGTGTATGAATTTGTGCGTTATTTTGAAAAGACTTGTTTGTCTTGGTGAAATCACGCGTTGCCTGCGACACTGTTTGTCGCCTCGACTTTGCCATCGTAATATAAATCATACGTCCAGTCGCCTTTTTCGGTATCGACAATACACACCGTCACCCTGTCGCTCCGCCATTGCACATCCGGCGGCGAATATTCCAGACTGTTTGACAGGGTAACGCCGTCATAATTCGCGTTCCAATCATAGCGGCTCACCCTGTCGCGTCCCTTTTGCAGGACAAATCTGCCGTGCGCCGCGCCGTAGGGAAACGTGGGTTCGCCGCGTTCCAAAAGGGTCAGTTGATACACGCCGTCGGGAGAGGTATAGGTGGAAATCGCGGTTTCCTTGTACTGTGTCTCATAGACGAACCAGCCGATCGGTGATAAAGCCAGCATCGTCAACACGGTCAGTGTGATACCGATGGCAATGATGACAATGAAAAATCGTCTGATATAGGGATGCTGCTTCATACCTGTCACTCCTTGGTTAGCGGTTGGCAGTTAGCGGTTAGCGGTTAGCCGTTAGCGTGCAGACAAAAGTGCATTTGTATTTACCTTGCTGCCACTAAGGTTACAGGCAAATCAGTGTCGGAGAGAGTGCACGATATCCTCAAAACCAAATAAGGGCAAGGCGAATGCAGAAGCACTTCGCCACAAACGCTAACGGCTAATAGCTAACCGCTAACGGCTACAAATTTGGTTACGAATGCTTCAGAATCCGCAGCCTGTGAACCGTCAGCCCGTTGTAAAAACTCTTCCACATGGCGGCGACGTGTTCGCGGCTGTAGAATTTCGCTCCCTCGCCGGATTTTTCCTTTGCCTCGCGGTAAAAGGCGGGGTCGTCACGCAGCCGCCGGAGGTGGCTGACAAATTCATCCACGCTGCTGCCTTTCAGATAATAATCAAAGAGAATATCCTCATACAGTTCGAGATCACGCAGCAGAATCGGCACGCCGCAGCTCATGGATTCCAGCACCGTCATGGGGAACAGCTCGTCGAAGGAGGGCAGGAACATCACATCCGCGAGGTTGTAAACGTCATTCATCTCCTCACGCGGTACAATACCGAGAAATTTGACATTCGGCGGGGGATTTTTGACCACCCGCTTGATTTCGTCGTAGCCGTCGGTGATGACCCCGAAGGAGAAGCCGCCCGCCCACACAAACTGCACGTCGGGCAGACGCTCGGCGGTTCGGATGAAGTCAAAGAAGCCCTTGCGCACCTGCCATTGCCCCACCGCCAGCACCGTGAAAACGTCGCGGTCAATGCCGTACTGGTCGCGCAGCGCGTTCTTTTCCGCCGCCGACCGGGGATAAAATGTCTCGTTGGAGACGAAATTAGGGATATACGTCACCCGTTCCTTGGGAATGCCGTAGTCCGCCAGCTTGTGAATGAACCACGGATTGACCGTAACGAGCGCGTCCATGCTCTTGTAATAATGAATCATGTAGGCGTAAAACACCTGTTTGGCGAGCCATGGCAGACGCAGGCTGGTGTCCACCGTTTCGGGGAGAAAGTGGACGTAGCCCACCGTGCTGCATCCGTGGAGCTTCGCCATGGGGACGCTCAGCAGGAAAGGCAGATCAATGGTGTGATAATGCATGATATCGCACAGTTTCGGTTTGTTGCGGCACACCCTGAAATCTCCGGGGAGCGTTTCTTCGATCAGTCTGACCTGTTCGAGATACGCCGAACCTACGCCCTGTCCCTTGACCTTGTCCGCGGAGGAAAGCATATTGATGGTTCTCATAGACCCGCCCCCCCTCAAAGCAACGACGCCAGCGCGCTGAGCGCGGCGACCAGACCGATGCTGTACATCGCCGTGGAAGCGGGCTTGCCCAGCAGGATGATGAGCGTGTAGGTTTTCCAGCTCATGTCGGTGGTACCCGCCAGATAGCAAAGCATATCGTCGGGCGCGCAGGGCGCGAAAATGGCGATGGCAAACATCTTGGCAAAGCGGTTTTTGTCGTTGGCGAATTTCTCATATTTTGCGATCGCCTTGGCGGGGAACAGCTTGTACATCAGCGGCTTGCCGTAATGACGCGAAATCCCGAACACAATGAGCGAGCCGAGGCATATGCCGATATAATTGCAGACAAAGCCCCACCACGGCCCGAAGATCACCACGCCGCCCGCCAGACTCACGCCGCCGGGGATGATGGGAATGACCACCTGCACCGCCTGAAACACGATGAAGACCAGCGGCGCGGCGATGCCGAATCCGTTGACCCACGCCTGCAGGGATTCCACCGAGGTGAAGATTCCCAAGCGGTAGCCCACAATCGCTAAAAGGACGCAGACCGCGAGATTGAAGCCCGTAAAGAGGCGGATGGCCAGCTGGGCGATCCGGTTGCTGTCAGCGGTCAGTCCGGCTTTCAGCTTGCCGACCTCGCGCGCCGCATATGCGGCGTTTTCCCTTTTTCTGACCTCACCCATTGCCGCCGCGTATTCGATTTTGCGTTCGGCCGATTCTTTCATCTGCCGGGCGCTGACCGTTTTCCGGTTTGTCTGCTGTGTGCCGCCACCTTCAAAGACGGCGGCACTGCTGCCCATGTTTTTCGTGTTTTCCATATCAGTTCCCTCGATTTCCGCGCTGATTGTCCGCGCTTCCTCATCCTTTCCGCCGCTTGAAGCGGCATGTCTGTTGTTTCATCCACTCATTGCGTCGCCGTCTGACCGACGTTCCCCTTTGTCGGTCGGTATTACGATCCTGCCTTGCAGATAGTATATCCCTATTGTTAGCATTTGTCAATGATTTTTTGCCGTTTTTCGGTAAACTTACGAAAATGTAACATTCTCATCCCACGTCATGCGGCAGCTTGTTCGGGTCTAAGCCAAGAAGCTCCGGCAGCGGGAGCCGGGTCTGAATCCAGAAAGTCATATGCTCCTCTTTTCCGGAACCATGGGTGATATACACGTCGAGTTTGCAGTACGGTCGGCTGAAATCAATGCGTTCGGTGGTTTTGGCGTCCGCGTAGAGCTGCTCCACCATTTCGTTGGGGCTGACGTCGTATTCGAGAAGGAGGTTGTCAGGATCGTGGGAGTAGCCGTTTGTCACCATGTCCTCCAGCCGCGAGGTGTAAACGCGGTAATCAATCTCCGCGCTGGCGTTACTGTCGTAATAGCTCGCCATCAATACTATATCCGTGCCGTCCTCTTCCGCGTCAGCGGCGAGCTGCCGCACCCGGTCGAGCTGTCGGTTGCTGATTCGGACGATCAGGGCGTTGGTTTCGGGGAAATACTCCGGTATCACGGACAGAGACATATCATAAGCCCCGGCGTACCGGTAGCGATAGCCCTCGCGGTAGCCCGTCAGGTCGAGCGTCAGCGGTTCGGGCGTGGCAAAATCTACGCTGGAGACATACGAGGAGTTCACGAAATAATCGCCCGGTTTCTCCGGCGTGCTATGCAGCACCAGATCCACACCGTACCATTCATTTTCCTCCACATAATAGCCATCGGCAGGGTCTTCGCCTATGGTCGGCCATGTGCCGTCCGAGGGGGATACTTCCGTGTCGGTAGGGGAGACTTCGGGCATGGAGATGACATCGAGAAATTCCTCATCATGGAGCCGCGCCATGTTGTCCTCGAGATAGGTCAGTTTCCTCTCCTGCGGCAGTGAGGAGAATTCCTCGCGGAAACTGTCGTAGATTTCCTCCACTTCGTCGGGGGTCAGTCCGGCGGAAGTCAGCCGGAGAATGACCTGCGAGGGGTCGGGCAGCGCGAAAAATTCGTCGCAGAATGCCTCGTCGCGCAGTATGGCTTTCGTAAGGGTCTGGATTTGCCCCGCGTCGAGCGTGAGGTAACGGTAGAGTTTTCTTCCGTTTTTCAGACGGAAACAGACACGGATGCCGGAGATATTTGTTTCGTCTACTTCCTTCCCGTCGTACCATGTGTCGCAGCGGATATCCTGTTTCGCCAGTTCCGCCCGCTCGTTGTTGAGGGAAATCAGCGTTTTGATCATGTCCCTGTCGGTAAATTCCCAGTCGGTGGTCACGGTGTCTCCGTAGCTGCTCACTTCATTGAAAACCGTGAGGGTGTTGTGGTAGCTGCGAACCAGCGAGAAGGAAGCCACTTCGTCGGGGGCGGGGGTAGACGTGATGTCGCGGTAGGCAGCTGAGTGTCCCGCCACCATGGTGACAGCCGCCGCCGTCAGCGTAAGACAGGCAAAGGGCAGCGCATTATGCGCCTTTTTGATATCGAAGGTCATCAGACATTCGCTCAGCCAGAAAGCGGCAAGCACGGCGAAGACCAGCAGCAGACAGCTCCATCTTTCCGCTATGTCGATTGCGTCATAATTGTACCGATGGGGATTGAATCTCATGAACGCGTCATAGACAAGAATCGCAAACACGCAGGCAAAAGGTCGCCCGTCCGTTTCGCCGCGAACCAGACCGCCAGCGCCGTGAGCAGTGCGCCGACCAACAGATTGCAGCCGATGGTGAGATTTGACGTGAGCGCGGCGTACAGCCCCTCGTTCTGCCAATAGGACGTAGACCAGTCACTGAATAAGTTCACCTGAAACAGATAGGTGAGGATATCGCCTACGACCATGCGGTTGTCGTAAAAGTTAAACCGCTGCATCGCACCCGCGCCCATGAAAAAGGTAAAGAGCAGCGCCGACGGCGTGACTGCCAGCCCGACCAGCGCGGCAACCGCCGTGATGAGCCGCCCTGTGAGCGCGATGGCGGACGTCACGAGAGCAAGCAGCAGAAACTGCGCCGACAGAAGCCCGACCAGCATCCTTACGCAAGGCGCGAAGGTATTCACGTCCTGCGGCAGCAGGAACGCCAGACAGACAAGAAACGTCACGCCCATGGCAACGGCGTTCCACGCAAAGACCGCCCACGCGAAGCTCGTAAACAGCCGCGCGGAGGAATGGGGGGTGGCGTAATAGAAATCCCTCGCACGGGGAAGGAACAGATAGCGCAGGAGCCAGAACGCGCCGAGCGTCAGAAACACGGCGGAAAAAAGCAGCAGCCAGACGGCAAGGTCATTCAGCCACACATGGAGCTGCCCCAACGCCCGATTGCCGTAGCCGTAGCTGTCATCGCTGTGAAGCGCGTAATAACCGCTGAATTCCGCCATGTCAAAGGCGATCCCCAGCGAAAAGAACACGCAAATCGCGGTATAGACGAGTCCGCCGATTTTCAGTTGCCGGAAGCCCTCACGAAAGAGCGATAGCTTAGGAAGCGGGCTGTTTTCCTTGGATAGTTGGATGGCATTTATCACAGAGAAATCATTCCTTTCGATTGGATTGGTCATAACGAAGAAGAAAAAGAAGAAGGAAGAAGAATGAAGAAAAGCATAGCGCAGCGCAATTAAGCGAGCGAATGCGAGCGCGGGGTGCAGGGGACTGGTTCCCTGCCGGGTCAAGGGCAGAGCCCTTGTGGGGAGTGGGGCAAAGCCCCACGAGTGAGGCGTAGCCGAACGAGCGGAACGAGCTTGGATTTGCGACGGGGTTGGGCGAATACGGATAGGTAAATTCCTTGTATTCGCCCAGCCCCGTCTTGGGTCTTGGCGCGTCTTGCTCGCGCCGTTTGCGGCGCTTGTGGGGCTTTGCCCCACCCCCCACAAGGGCGCCGCCCTTGACCTGCCAGGAGGAACAAGTTCCCCCTGGACTCCCACGCTCGCCTGGAAAAAAGACGCTCGATAGTTATGCGCTGCGCTGTGCTTTTTTTCTTTTTTTATTTATTTTTACCGTCGCTATTGGCGGCTGCTTCCTCCGCCTGCGCGTCCCCGGTCAGCAGCGCGTCCACGGGATTTTCGGTCTGCGCCCAGAAGACCGTGCTGTGGTCGTAATAGGGGAGGTAGACATTCATCTTGCAGTACGGCTTGGTAAAGTCGATATCCTTGGTGGCTTTGATGTCCGTCAGGAGCGTATCGACCAGCGCGTTCACGTCCACATCGTAACGCAGGAGTTTTGCGTCCGCGTCGTAGTCCTCCGCCGAGAGGTACTCTTTGAGCATCAGCTTCTGATATTCCTCGTTGCGGGGAGAAAGGAGCGTGTAATCCATATTGACCATGCAGAGGGAGCCGAAGTAGGTCGCGTTCAGGTCGGAGGGATGAGACGGCATTCTGGTGATCTGGTCAATCTTGCTGTTGCAGACCGACACGATCAGACGGGTGGTTTTGGGAAAGAGTTCCCTTGACACATTCAGACCGAAGCAATAATACCCGTCGGGAGCGTACAACGCGCCCTCTCCGTAGCCTTCGAGATGCACCGACAGCGTGCTGTCCTCCTTGCGCGGTTTGTCCACTACGGTGGACGTCACCACATAATCGCCGGGATCCGCCGATCCGCTTTGCAGAATCACATAGGTGTTTTCCCATTGATACCGATCGGCATGACCGGCGTTGTCCGCTTGGGCGAGTTCGCTCTGATAGTTCGTATCCGTCTCCGGGTCGGAATATTCATACCGCCACGCCGCCGACTGGAAAATGTTTTCGCTGATGAATTGCAGCTTGCGTTCCTCCGGCAGCAGGCGGAATTCCTCCGTCAGACTGCGGTAGATGTCCTGTGCCTCGCTGCCTGTGATGCCGCCGGAGCTGAAGTCGATGTTGACCTTTTCGGGGTCGGGCAGCGCGAGGAATTTCTCTTTAAAGGCGGCGTCGGACAGCATGGCCTTTTGCAGCGCGTCGATGTCCTGATCACCCAGTTTCACGCGGCGTATGAGTTTTCGTCCGTTTTTCAGATTGAGCTGAATGCGCACGATAGAGGCGTATTCGTCGTCTTCTCTTGACCAGTTGCTGCAGTCGAAGGGGGATTGCTTTACCTCATTGGCACGTTCGTTGTTCATCTTGGTGAAACGGGCGATCATCGCCCTGTCGGTGAATTCCCAGTTGTCGGTGACGGTGCGTCCGTAGGTGTCCGTCAGGCGGAAGATTGCCAGCTTTTTGACAAGGGTGTTGTTGCGCACCAGCGTGAAGGATTCCACCTCATCGGCGGCAGGTGTGAACGTGACGTCGCGGAAGGCGTGCCAGTGTCCCCCTACCGCCGTCGCGGCGGCAATCGCCAGCGGGATGGCGATATAGGGGACAGCGCGGAAGGAATGCTTCACGCGGAAGGTCATCAGCAGTTCGCTCAGCCAGAAAAACACCGCCGTGCCGACCAAGGCGAGCGCGCAGGACGCAAGCTCAGCGTCATAACCGCGCAGGCTGCCGTCGTTGCAGTACAGATTATATACCAGCGCCGCCAGCACACAGGCGACCGGAAGATTGACCGCCGTGAGGGATATCATATGCGCCGCCCGGTTCACAAAGGGCTGTCCGGTCGCGTCGCCCGTGCGGATGGCGGCAAAATACGCGGCAAGCCCGGTCAGCAGCAGACCCGCCGCCAGACTGAATGCCACCGTTCCGCCGGAAGTGAGCATCCGGTACAGGTTCATGTCCGTACCGTTCCAGTAGGACAAGTCCAGCATATAGCGGTTGAAACAATAGGAAATTACATCGGGACAGAAGCGGCTGCCTTCATAGAAGAAAAAGCCCTCGTATTCCTCTGTCCCCATATTCAGCACGGTGAACACCGTTGGCAGCGTCAGCACCAGTCCGCTCAGCGTGACCAGCGCGGAAACAAGCCGACCCGTCAGAGACAGCGCCAGCAGCACCAGCGCGAAAATCAGAAAGGTCGAAGCCAGCAGCGAACCCAGTATCACCAGACACACGCCGACCGATTTGAGATCATACGGCAGCGCAAAGAGCAGCCACACGATAAAGGACGCGCCCATCGCTATGCCGTGCCACGCCAGCACCGCCGAAGCGAAACTCGCCCATAGACGACCGGAGGACTGGGGCGTTGCGAGGTAAAAATCCCGCGCCCGGGGCGACCGCAGAAAGGTCATGACCGAGAAGGAGGCGGCGGTGAGGAAGATGACCGCCAGAAAGAGCAGGAAAAACAGGTTGTCATTGAACCGCTCGTCAATATTGACCGACAGCGTGTAACGGTGCTGCATCGCGTCGGAGTGGCTGTACACATCGGCGCAGTTGCCCAGCGAAACCAGCACGCACAGCGCGGCATATACGATGCCCCCGATTTTCAATTGCCGCAACCCTTCGAGAAAGAGGGATTTTGTGGGAAGCGGCAGGTTTTCATTTTGCAAAATCTTGCTTGTTTTTTTCATTTCACAGACCATCCTTTCCCGCGGGGATCACTGACACCGATAGATAAACACTTCCTCCAGCGAGAGGGGAAGGACGCTGATTAAGATGGGATTCTTGGCGGCGAGCGCATATTCCACCTGCTGGCGCTCGTTTTCGTAAATGACGGTCGCCACCGCGCCGTCCTTTTCAAAGCTGACGATCTTCGCGCCGTCGAAGGAAACATCGTCCTGTCCGAAATCGCCGTTAAAGGCGATCTGCACCTTGACCAGCGCGGATTTTGCCTCGTCAAGCTCCGATTGCAGGGTGATTCTGCCCTTGTGCAGCATGGCGAGCGAATCGCAGAGATCGTCCACCTCGCGCATGGAGTGGGTCGCCATGATGACGGTAAGCCCTCTGTCCGCGACGGCTTCGCAAAGTACCTCGCGCATGCCGTGGCGCTTTATCACGTCCAGACCGTCAAAGGTTTCGTCGATCAGCAGGATGTCGGGTTTGGAGGCCAGCGCCAGGATGAGCGCCGCCTGCCGCTTCATGCCCTTGCTCATGGAGCGGATGGGCTTGGTGCGGCTCGCCTCGAATTTCTCCGACAGCGATTCATAGAGCTTGTCGTCAAACTGCGCGCGGGTGTTCCGGCAAAGCTGCGCCATGCTGTTCATGTTGGCGCCGGGAAGAAAATACAGGTCGTCGGGGACATAGACCAGATGCTTGCGCACGTCGGGGCGGTGGGCGATGTCCTCGCCGTCAATGGTGATCTGACCGCCGTCGGCGGCGTAAACGCCCGACATCACGCGCATGAGGGTGGATTTGCCCGCGCCGTTGGAACCGACCAGACCGAAGATGCTGCCCGTGCCTACCGAGATATTGACGCTGTCGAGCGCCGTGAGGTCGTCAAATTTTTTGGTAATGTTGATTGCTTGTATCATGTTATGTTTCATCCTTTCCTGTTTTACTGGCTTCCGTTGGCTGCGACAGGGCTGAATAGCCGCGTTCCACCGCGTCGAGTATCTCTTGCTTGGGAATGCCCGCGCCCGCGAACTGCGCCGCCATGCTTTCTATGTTTGACAGCTCCTTTTGCAGTTCCCCCCGCAGCTTTTCCCGCGCGTCGGGGCTGACAAAGCTGCCCTTGCCGGGGACGGCGTACAGCAGCCCCCGTCCGAGCAATT
The DNA here is from genome assembly GCA_902762395.1 of uncultured Ruminococcus sp. Classification (GTDB taxonomy): domain Bacteria; phylum Bacillota; class Clostridia; order Oscillospirales; family Acutalibacteraceae; genus RUG762. The sequence goes on along the minus strand of CACWOA010000057.1, from coordinate 11,814 downwards.
GGGTGTACGCCTTCTGCACGGTGTTGGGGTTGGCGGAAATCTCCGCCGCCACCGACCGCACCGAGGACATGGGAGCGTCCGGCGGCAGAATGCCCGCTAATATAAATCGCTCGGTCTGCTGCACGATCTGCTCATACACGGGGACCCCGCTCATGTTGTCAATCATATACATACTGTGACTCACCTCCCGAAGGTTTTTGGATTGTAACTGTATTATGATTGTTAGTACAGTTGTAATATACACCTCTTTCCCCGGTTTGTCAAGAGGGAATTTTGAAAAATTTTCATCTTTTCGTCAATGAAAAACGCAATAAAAAATATTCCCTCACGGTCAATTGACACACGGACAGAAAAATGCTAAGATATATCATGCAATACTGTAGAATGATAAAGGAAAGGAACTGACAGGAATGGCGGTTTTACAGGGAAGCTTTTTATCCTCAGAGCTTGGCAGGCTCTCCCATTTCACGGTGATTCTGCCGCATGATACCGTGACCAATCCCCCCGCGTCGGGCTATCCCGTGCTGTATATCCTCCCCGGACGGACGGACGACTGCAACACATGGCTGTATCGCACCAATATCGAGCGCTATGCCTATTTCAAGGGACTGGCGGTGGTCATCCCCAGCGGCGACGGCAGCTTTTACGCGAATATGGCGGGCGGCGGCAGGTATTTCACCATGATTACCAAGGAATTGCCCGAGGTGGTGCGCAATATGTTCCGCGTGGGATTCAGCCGGCAGCATACCTATATCGCGGGCGCGGCGATGGGCGGCTACGGCGCGCTGCGCTGTGCGCTGACCTATCCCGAACAGTACGCGGGCTGTATCGCGCTTTCGCCCATCGCGGATATCGAGGATTTTGTCAATAAGGAAATCAGCGCGGGCAGGACGGATATATGGCGCGGCATTTTAGGCGAGAGAATGCTGGTGCAGCGCGATATGGATCTGGCCAATCTCGTCAGCGAGAGCCACACCTATTCCCAGATACATCCCCTGCTTTATATTGCGTGCGGCAAGCGGGATGACCTTTATCCCTCCGTGGTGCGGCTGCGAGACCTTCTCGACCGCAACAAGCTGGATTTCATCTTTGAGCAGGCGGACGCGGGGCATGAATGGGGCTTCTGGGATATCGCGGTGCAGCGCGGACTTGACAGCATTATCAAGGACACATGAATGAATCAGGAGTATCGGAAATGACGCAGAATCAGGAACTAATGGATATGGTGGAGGAAGCCGCCTTTAAGGAATTTACGGGCTTCGGCAAGCAGTCGGTCGTGGTGGAATACCGCGGCAGGGCGTGGCAGATCATCGACAGGGGCGACCGCTTTCTCTTTGTGCTGGCGGACGGCTACAACGGGGATGAACCCGATGTAGTCCCTCGCGCGTCCTCCGACGGCGGCAGCGGGACGTCTCCCTATGAATCGGCTCTGCCCGCGCCGGAGCAGGTCGAAGCGCTTCTTCGCCGCAAACGGCGGTTTTCCCTCGCCAAAAGCGACATTGTCCGCGCGGAAGTGTCGGGCATTTACGAGGATTACTTCACCCTTACAGGGGCGGAGATCGAGCTGTCGCTTGCCAAAGAAAAAGCCGGGCAGAAAGTCAAAAAGAGAAAAATGCGTCTTTTAGGCGGCATCAATCAGTTTTTGCTGCGGGATTTTCTGAGCGGCATCGGCGGGGAAACGGTCTTTGTCAAAAAGGAAGCTTCCCTCGCGGCACACCGCCGTCTTTACGGAGAAGATACGGGCGCACACAGCGCCATGATGACCTATCTGAATAAAAAAACCGCCCGCGTCAATCTCCTGATGTGGGTGTTGTCGGTAGTCGGTTACGCGCTGATTGCCTTCGGAGCCGTGCCGGGGATGCCGTTTGGTCGGCAGATGATGGGATTGGGCGCGCTCCAGCCGCTTGTCATTCTGATAACCTATCTCGGAAACCGGCGTCTTCTCTGCTTTTTAGGCTCGGGTCGCAGCCCAAACGCCGCCATGGTCGGTCGCAAACGCGTGGGGTTCTATCCGAAATTTGCGATTCCCATGCTGGCGACGGTGTTCGCGGCGCTGCTCAGCGGTAGCATTGTGACGGATTTTCCGCTGTTTCTCGGTGTGAGCGCGGGTCTGGCGGTCGTCATGCTGGCGGCGCTGCTCGTGTTTTCCGCCGAATGCCGCCGTCATGTCATTATGATCGCGGCGTGCGTGATGATGTTTAGTGTGTATGCTTTTCCGGCGGTCAATCTCATCAACGCTGCGGTTCCCCTGCGCTCCTACGGCACCTATACGGCGCAAGCGGAGCGAAAGGTGGTTCCCACGCCTGATGAAGACCCGTCGGAGCATAAGGAATTCTATGTAGGCATCACTTTGCGGGACGGTCGGGAGGCGGAACTGCCGCTCGCTTTCGGTGAATGGAATTACACTGTCATTCCCGGCGAAACGGAAGTGACGGTGCAGGAATACAAGGGGTTGCTGGGCATCAACTGTGCATTTGTTAGCTATTAGGAATGCACTATCCACAACTTAAGCGCACTCCCTCCTGACAGCTCCCTCAAAGAGGGAGCCTATTATTGCCTCCCTCTTTGAGGGAGGTGGCACGCCGCAGGCGTGACGGAGGGAGTTTATTTCCCTAAGTTGTGGATAGTGATTAGGAATGGTAAAAAATGGAAGAAAAAGAAATGTATCAAAATGTGTATCGGTCGATGATGTGGTTTCTGCCGTTTTTGGCGCTGTGGTTGGTGGCGCCGATGTGGGAAAACCGCGTGATTTTCACGGTCTGCATCGTGACGGCTGCCGCCGGTATGCTGGTCTGTCTGGGTAAGGACTTTTATGACGAACGACGCACTAACCCGTGGAGGCAACGGCGGCGAGGGCATCAGAACGAAACGCCCTATGAGCGACAGATGACGGAGCAGGACGCGCGCGGCGTGCGGGTGAAGATCGCGGTGTTGGTTCTCGCGGCGCTGCAAATTGTCGCGGGCGGCTGTTCGCTTTTGCTGACAGGTCGCGGTCAATCCATCGCCTGCGCGGTTTCGCTGCTGCTGCCCTGCTGCGTGTATGCGATGTGGTTGCTGCATCCGTCGTTCACCTCTTTTGTCGAGTCGGACGGAGATTTTGCGAACAGCGGCTTTGGCTTGCTGTTCGGCAGGGAACGCGCGGCGCTGTATCTGCCTTTGCTGTGTCCGCCGTTTCTGTGTGTCAATTGGGACATCCTGCGGTACGGCGCCTTTACCAGCCTTGCGCTTGGCAGGTTGGGATGGATGACGCTGCTGACCGCCGCTGTCATTGCGGCGCTGTTTTTTCAATCTTTCCTGTCGGGTCGGCGCTCAGGCCGCTCCCGGCCGTCCGCCGCCATTGTCGCGACAGCGGCGGCAGGCAGTCTGATCTACGGATGGCTGCTGGTGCGGGGGCTGAACGTGTATCTGGATGGGGGACAAGGCGAAATTTTTCATGCCGAGGTGGTCGATACGCATATGCCGGATTTCCGTTACGGCGCGAATCTCCATCGTGACCGCTTCTTTACCGTGGCATTGGAAAATGGGGAGCAGCTCGATTTGTTCACGCCGGACGACGTATATGTGGAAAAGGATGAGGGAGACGACGTAACCGTGGCGCTGCACAAAGGCGCGCTGGGTATCGCATGGGCAGAGCTTATCTAATGCGGAATTCGGAATGCGGAATTTTGAATGAAGGTATTATCATGCAGACAGGAGTGTCAGAGTATGGGAACATTGACAGAAAAAATCAGGCAATATTTTGCCAATCAACAGAAGTGGTCGGAGATCTCCGAGGATGACGAATACGCGGCGCAGTTAAAAGCGATCGGGTACGGGGAGAAATCCCTTCTGGTCATGCAGGACGGCGAGGAATTTTATCAGATCATCGACTGCGGCGGCGGCTATCTGTTTGTCAGCGTCAACGACAGGCAGTTTATCACCGATTTTGACAATATCCCCGACGAGGTCTTTGCCGCCAAACGGAATTTTGTGATAGACAAGAGCGACATTACCTCCACGGACATTGTGGCGGATTTCGACCCGAAGCGACAGTCGGTCATTGCATACGCCGAAATCAAGCTGCATTGGAATGTGCGTGTCGGCGGGAAGAAGGGCTATAAAAAGCAGAAAAGAACCATCAACCTGATACCCACCGACGACATAGAGGAAGAACCGCTGCGGCGCTTTTTCGAGGGAGCGGGGCGTGTGAGGGTGATGAACGACGAGGAATATGACGATGTGCTGTTTCCGAAGCTGCCGCCTCAGGAAGCAAAAGTGAAGAAACGCCTTTTGACGGCGGTGGTGGTGATTCCTATAGCGGCGGTGTTGTGTATCGCCGGCGCGGCGAGATTCCACAATGAAGCCTTGCGCCGTTTTTTGGTGACGGTCAGCGCGCTGCTGCCGTTTGTGCTGTTTGCGCTGTATCTTGCCTTTCCGCGGGTTCTTGTCATCCGTCGCGAGGATCGCGAGGCTTCCGACGGCAGGACAATCGATATGGATTTATCGCTGGGCATAACGGCGCTGGCGGCAGGCGGTATGTGTCTATACGGCGGCTGCGGTTTCTACAACTGGCCGCTGGAAAACGCGGGGCGGTGGGCGCTGATCGCGCTGGTGCCGTTTGGTGTGCTTCTCGTTCTGCTGCTGACCCGTTCGCCCCAGATCAGAAACAGCCAGTGGAAAAACAGCCTCTATACGCTGGCACTCTGCGTGATTTACGCCGGAATTTCCTGCGGCAGCGCGGTGTATCTGCTGAATTACTCGCTCGATGTTTCGGTGCCGAGGACGTACCAAGCCGCCATCACCGACAAATGGGCGGAACATGAGGGAGAATACCGCGCCATTCCTTCGTATTATGTGGAAACGGCGAGAGAACATGACGTTTACGAGCGCTTTCAGGTCTTTTACAAGCGCTATCAGGCGGCGCAAAGGGGTGACGCTGTGACGGTGGAGGAACACCGCGGCGCGCTGTGGATGCCGTATGATACGATAAAACAAACGGAAAGGTGATGGAAAACATGTCTTCACCGCTTGCGGACAGAATCCGTCCGAAGGAAATCGACGATATGATCGGACAGCGGCACTTGCTGGGCGAAAACTGCGCCCTGCGCAAAATCATTGAGTCGGGTCATATCCCCAATATGGTCTTTTACGGGCCGCCGGGCATCGGCAAGACCACGCTGGCGGGCATTATCGCCGCCAAGACCAACCGCCGCCTGCACAAGCTCAACGGCACCACCGCCTCCACGCAGGATATCAAGGCGATTGTGGGCGAACTGGATACCTTTATGGCGCAGAACGGCGTGCTGCTCTATCTCGACGAGATTCAGTATTTTACCAAGAAGCAGCAGCAAACCCTGTTGGAATTCATCGAGAACGGCAAGATTACGCTCATTGCCTCCACCACCGAGAATCCCTATTTTTATGTGTATTCCGCGATTCTCAGCCGTTCCACCGTGTTTGAATTCAAGCCGGTGCCGCCGGAGGAGGTGGAACGCGGCGTGAAGCGCGCCTTTGCCTTTATGGCGGACGAACTGGGCGAACAATTCGAGATCGAGGACGGCGTAGTTGAAAAAATCGCCGTGGGGTGCGGGGGAGACGTGCGCAAATCCATCAATTCGGTGGAGCTGTGCGTCATGTCCTGCGTTCCCGCAAACGGCGTGCGTCACATCACGCTCGAACGGGCGGCGGAGCTTTCCCAGCGCAGCGCCTTCCGCTACGACAAGGACGGCGAGGAACATTACGACATTCTTTCGGCGTTCCAGAAGTCCCTGCGCGGCTCCGACCCGGACGCGGCGATTCATTATCTGGCGCGGCTGATCGAAGCGGGCGACCTGCCCTCCATCTGCCGCCGTCTGATGGTCTGCACCTGCGAGGATGTGGGACTCGCCTATCCGCAGCTCATCCCCATTGTCAAATCCTGCATTGACGCGGCGATGATGGTGGGCTTTCCCGAAGCGCGCATTCCGCTGGCGGACGCGGTGGTGCTGGTGGCTACCGCGCCGAAGTCGAATTCCGCCTATCTCGCCGTTGACGCGGCGCTCGCGGATATCCGCGCGGGCAAGGTCGGCTCGATTCCCCGCCAATTGCAGAACAAGCACTACGACGGGGAAGACGCGGCGGTCAAGGGGCAGCATTATCTCTATCCCCACGACTTCCCGAGCCACTATGTCCGGCAGCAGTACCTTCCCGACGCGCTGAAAAACGCCCATTACTACGACTACGGCGACAACAAGAACGAACAGGCGGCGAAAGCGTATTGGGACGGCATTAAAAAATAAAAAAATCGGACGAACCTGCGAGTGACCGATCACACAGACCGGGGCAGTTCGTCCGATTTTTTTGGTTGTATGAATGTTGACGGGGAGATTACTTGAGCTTGAAACGCTTGTTGAATCTTTCAACGCGTCCGCCCGTATCAACCAACTTCTGCTTGCCCGTGAAGAACGGATGGCATTTGGAGCAGATTTCCACACGAATGTCCTTCTTGGTGGAACGAGTCTGAATGACATTGCCGCAAGCGCATGTAATGGTTGTCTCCTGGTATTTGGGATGCAAATTCTCCTGCATGGTTGTCACCTCTTTCAGATCTTCCGATAGCCGCGCTTCATACGCAGGCTTCGTGGAATAAGTCTTACCGATTAATGATAGCATAAGCCAAAGCAAAAATCAAGTGTTTTTTTCATTTTTATCTCATTTTTTGTCTTTTTTCTCCGAATTCTCCGGCGGCTGCTTTGCCGGACCGCGGGGCAGCGAAAGGGTGGGATGCACCCATTCAATGGCTTCGTGCGGACAGGCAGCGACACATTGACCGCAGCGGATGCATTCGGCGGCGTTGGGCTGCGCGGCGGGATTGACCGCCATGCCGCAGACCTTGGCGCAGCGTCCGCATTTGGTACAGCGCTGAGCGTCGATGCCGAGCCGGACGGCGGCGACCTTGTTGAACAGGGCGTAAAACGCGCCGAGGGGACAGAGATATTTACAGAACGGGCGGAACCAGAGAATGCTCCCCAGCACGATGACCGTCAGCACCAGCGCCTTCCATGTGAAGATACCCCCTAACAGCGGCGCCAGTCGCTGATCGCGCACGGTCAGCAGCAGACCCGACAGGGTCCCCGACGGACAGAGGTATTTGCAAAAGAACGGCGTTCCCTTCACCATGAAAGGCAGCAGCAGGACGAGCAGCGCCAGCACCCCGTATTTGACCAGACGAAGCGGACGGTCACCGGGAAAAGTGTGAAGCTTTCGCACACGCCGCCATTTTTCGGGCAGCGGCACGCGGTAAAGCAGATCCTGCAAAAAACCGAACGGGCAGAGAAATCCGCAGATCACCCGCCCCAGCAGCGTGCCGAACAGCAGCAGGAAACCCAGCACATAATAAGGAAAGCGGAACCGATAGGCGGAGAGCGCGTTTTGCAGCGAACCGACAGGGCAGGCGCCCAACGCGCCGGGGCAGGAATAGCAGTTCAGCCCCGGCACGCAGACTTGCTTGGCGGGTCCGGTGTAGATGTTTCCCGTGATAAATCCCGTGAGATGCCCGTTGTGCAGCAGCGCCGACAAGGCCTGTATCAACGGGCGTTTACGGGTGAACGGCGTTTTTTTCTTATCCAATGCCGATGCACTCCAGACAGATGCGGGCGGCTTTGGCGATGACCTGCGCCGCCTGTCCCTGTGCCGCCCCTACCGCAAGAAACAGGACGGAGACAAGCAGCAACAGCAGCGTGACACGGCTGTGTTTCATCGAAGCATCCCTCATTTCAGATAGTTCAGAACGGTGGCTTCCCATTCCGCGTAGGACTGGGATCCGATGACCGGCTGCGCGCTCAGCAGATGCCCTTCGCCGTCCACAAAAAAGGTGGTGGGCACATAGTCCGTCTCGAACGGTGTGAAATCCTCGGTTCTGCGCAGGATGGGATAGGTCACGCCGGTTTCCTTGACGACGGCTTGGGCGTCCTCCTCGGTGCCGTAAACGCCGAGAATGACCAGTCCCTTGTCCTTATAATTCGTATAGAGCTTCTGGAGTTCCGGCATTTCCCCCACACAGGGACCGCACCACGGCTCCCAGAGGTTGACCATGATGACCTTCGCGTCGCTGTAATCCGCCAGCGTCACGGAATGATCGTTGATGTCAGTGGTGGAAAATTGCAGCGTTTGGCTGCTGTATGTGCTTTCGGAAGCGGCGGGGCTGCTGGCGGCATCTGCGTCATCGGTATTGCCTGTGTGGTGATGGCAAGAGGTGAGTGTCAGCGCGAGAAGCAGCAGCAAGGCGGCGGTGCGTGTTATTTTTTTCATGTGTTTCATAGTGGCGATTCCTCCTTTGGTTTGTTGAATGAGTCGATTGTAAAAGTTGAAAAACGGCGCAAATACGGAAATGTTTGATTTTTTTTTTTTCAAGCCTCATTTCCCATTTCACACTTCACATTGGAATAAATTCCTCTCCGACGATTTCCGCCGTGACTCTGCCGCCGGTCGCGTCCGCCAGCTTGGGCAGGAAGCGCTCAAAATCCTCCCGCGTCATGCTGAAATCCATCTCTACCGCCGCGCCGAAATCGGAACCGCTCACGCGTCCGCCGCATTCGGGTATCAGGGATTGGATGCGCCCGTACTGGTTGTAATCGCACGATAAGTGACAGAGGGCGCTCATACGCATGGTGACAACGCCTGCCGCGTTCACCCCCAAAGCCGCCGCGTGACTGTACGCCCGCACCAGACCGCCGCCGCCCAGCAGGATGCCGCCGAAGTAGCGCGTCACCACGATCACGCAGTCGGTGAGATCACCCTTTTGCAGCACGCTCAGCACGGGGATTCCCGCCGTTCCCGAAGGTTCGCCATCATCCGAATAGCGGCTGATATGCCCCTCGCGCAGGCGGTAGGCATAGACGTTGTGTTTCGCGTCCCAATGCTTTGACCTGATCGCCGCGATAAAATCCAGCGCCTCCTGCTCGGTGGTCACGGGTCGCGCATAGCCGATAAACCGCGAGCGCTTCTCCGTGAATTCGTCCTGCGCCTCACGCGTAAGTGTCTGATATTCCTGCAAAGATATCCCATCTTTCTAATTGTTCTCGGTAATCCTCGTCATCGGGGTCGAAGATGTAATTTTTGATCCACCAATCCGCCTCCGCGCTCACTCTTTCCTGCTCCGAACGGCAGAATGCTTTCATTTGCCGCAGCAACAGGAGATTTTGTTCCCCGCTTTCTCCGCCGTCCGGCGCAAAGAGCTGCCGTTCCTGTTCGGTAACAGGCGCGTCAAGGGCTAAAATCTCCGCATTCATGAGGAACGCTTCCAGCGCCTTGTGCAGATTGTCGCTGCCCACCCAGCAGGGGTTATCATAGGCGATGATCTGCCGCAGCAATTCTTCACTCTGCCGCCACAACGCCGGATCTTCGTGAGGCACCCACGCCAGCGCGTCCAGAATCTGCCACTGCACCGCCGCAAGATCGCCCTCTGCGGCCTCGTGCAGTCGCAGAATTTCCCCAAAATACGGCAGATACCGCTCAGAGGGATGCGCCGCCGCCAGCCATGTCCAGCAGCGTCCGTCTTCCCAATTTCCGTTTGCAAGGGCTTGTCTGTAATATTCGCAGACGGTATCCGTCAAAGCGGGAATGCCGCTGCACCCGGAAATAAAGTCCTCATACAGCGCCTTCCACGCGGCGGAAATGTTTTTGACATCCTCCCGCCGGGACAACGCGGCGGCGCCGGCCTTGTATTTCTCTATCAAACGCTGAATCACATCACTGCCGTTCATCCGCACCGCTCCCTCTCTGCACTTTTCATTATTATACCACATCCCGCGCCAATCTTCAATATGAAAATATCCGTACACCAATAGAAAACCTCTTGACGCAGGCGCAAATATGTGTCATAATAAACAAAAGAAATACCTATGCGACACAAAAATCCGGCGAATATACAGGAGGGTTTCAAAAATGGACGAAAAATTTGATGTGTTTATCTCCTACCGCCGCAGCGACGGCAAGGATTTGGCGCGGCAGGTCAAGCAATATCTTGACAGCCGCAGGATTCGCGCTTATCTCGACACGGAGGATATGATTGACGGCGAATATTTTGACACACAGCTCAAAAAACGGGTGGTCGAGGCGGCGGCATATGTGCTGATTGCCACGCCCGAAGTGTTTCAATTCCGCCCCGAAACCGAAACGGGAAAAGACTGGGTGCTGGAGGAAATGCGAACCGCGCTGCGCGAACAGAAAAACGCCCCCTACACGCGCAAGGTCATTCCCTTTGTTCCCTACGGCACGGCTATTCCCGACACGCTGCCCACGGGCTTAGAGGATTTCCCGCGGGAAAACCGCATTGACTTAAAGGGGACTGTCGCCACCCGGCAGGAGCTGGATCGCCTCGCGGAGAGCATCTGCTTTGTCAACGATTGCAACCTGTGGCAGACGGGTCGCACCACGCTCGAACAAAGCAAAGCGGGCGGCGGGCGATTCTGTATGCTGGACATCGAAGATCGCATCATGCCGCTTTACAACAAGAAACGCCCCCGGCAATCCGGTCAGCAGCTTCCCATTCAGGTGCGTGCGGACGAGGAACGCGACGATGTGGCGCTGCGCGACGCGCTGCAAGCCAGACGGGGCAATCTCTATCTGATCGGCGAGGGCGGCATCGGCAAGACCACCGCCATGATCAGCATTATGGAGCAGCATTACGGCAAGGGCAAAACCTTTGACGCGAATGACGAGATACCGCTCTTTATCGAGCTGAACCGCGCGCCCTCTCTCTTTGGCGAGTGGTACCGGGGTACAGAGGGCATGGAATCCAGTTTTATCCGGCGTGAAATTGTCCGTCAGCTTATTTCCGGCGAGGATTTGGAAAGCATCCCCGAAGCCTATCTGCGCAATCTCAAAGCGGAATTCACCCGCAAGCCGTCCGACGGTCAGCCGAAATACCTGCTGCTGCTCGACGGTCTGAACGAGGTCAATAACGGCGAAGTGACCGACAAGACGCGTCAGCTCAACGGACATGATCTCCACGACGGCATACGCCGCCTTATCATAGGGGAAATCAATTTCCTTCTCACGCAATGTCCCAACGTGCGGGTCATGCTGACCAGCCGCACCGATGAAACCGAGGTCAACTGCACCGAATACGGCATCGAAAAGCTCTATCTCATGCCTTTGAAGGAGGACGCTATCACCGGATATCTCACGTCGAAGCAATTCTCTGCCCGCGAAATCAAAAACACGCTGGCGGACGAGCGCCTGCTGGACTGCATTCGCATTCCGCTGTTCCTTACGATGTTCGCCGCGCTCGACAAGACCAAGGACGTGTGCAGCCGGGGCGAGATTCTGCGCCGCTTCTTCAACGAACGCCGTCAGGAAATGCCGGGGCAATACACCCAGCAGAACCGCATCGACAAGATGAAGGAATACACCGTCGACAAGCCCCAACTGAAATTCATCCTCGATTTCCTGCTGCCCGCCGTCGGCTGGCACATGGAACGGACGGGGGAATTCGCGCTGTCGGCGGAGGCGGTCGCTGACATCATCGAGCCGGTACTGCGGGGGTATGCGCCCGAAGGCGTGACGTATGACGGGAAAAAGGTCTATCCCGCCGCCGTCATCGGGGAATACGGCAAGCAGTGCTTTGCGCAGTACAGCGGGCGGGACAACCTGCCGAAAGTGGCAAAATCGCTGACAGAAGCCGGAGAGGATATGACCGGGACGGCGCAATACATATTGAACTGCTCCGTTGACATTCTCGGCGTGATCTATCGCAACGACGAGGCGGAATACGGCTTTATTCACCATCACTTCCGTGATTATTTTGCGGCGGGGTAGGTGATCTCCCAGTTGATGCTCTCGGGCAGCGTCACG
>CACWOA010000056.1 GCA_902762395.1 uncultured Ruminococcus sp. | reverse complement strand
ACCACTAACCACTAACCACTAACCACTAACCACTAACCACTAACCACTAACCACTAACCACTAACCACTAACCACTAACCACTAACTTTGCTTATTCGCAATATTCTCCGTTGTAATTGACCAATACCGCGCTGGCCACACCGTTGACAGAGGTGAGTCTCTCCACAAAGTTGCTGTCGGCAATCTTGCTGCCCACTTCGATGATGGTTTCGATGCCGTTTCTTGTGACCGCCTTGTTTCTGACCTTGCCTTTGATCGTCTTGATGGCCTTTTCAATGGCGGGGGACGCCTCGTGGCTGTAGCGCACGATAATCAGATACATCACGTCTTTCTTTTTGAAAATGCCCATGATGAAGCACAGCACGGCAATCACCGCTACGCAGAGCGCCGCGAAAAGATATTGCTTCGCGCCCACGATGATGCCGATGGAGATCGCCCAGAAAAGATACATGATATCCACCGGGTCCTTGATGACCGTGCGGAACCGGATGATGGAAAGCGCGCCCACCATGCCGAGCGACAGCACGACATTGGAGCTGATGGTCAGAATGATGACCGACGTGATCACAACCATCAGCAGCAGCGACATATTGAAGCTGCGGCTGTACATCACGCCGTTGTAGGTGTGCTTGTACACCACGAAGATCACCAGTCCGAGCGCAATCGCCACGAGAAGGGTGATAAACGCCTCACCCATGGAAATATTGCTCACCTGTGACAAAAAACGTCCTTTAAAAACATCGCTGAAACTCATTAATAAACATCCTTTCCAAAGTAATTGGCCTGTGCCAGACAGCACATGGCGTATTTTGACTGTGAAGACTGCCAGCGACCCAGCGGTCGCAGCATGTGCTTGATGTAGTTGGGGAGGTAATCGTCGTATTTGACCTCCAGAATCAGCTGCCCCGGCTCATACGCCGACACCGTAGGCAGCAGCGGGTCAAATATGTCGCCTGACCCCTGCCCTGCCCTGAGATGCATATCAAAGGTCATGCGGACGTTGCCCTCGTCACAGATGAACACCTCGCGGTCGTAATCCACCACCACCTGCGGCATGAGAATCTTTCCCGCAAAGTCGATATACCCCATGCGCAGCGCCTTTTGCCTGCCGTCGTCGGAATTGTCAAAGATCATGTCGCTGACAAATCCGAAATCGCCGCTGATGATACGCCGGCATTGCTCATAGCTGATGCGGGACGACTCCTTGGCAATGTAGCTGTCAAACTTGTCCTTGATCTCGAATTTGATCACATCCGGATGCAGGTCATAAATGCGGATGCGGTATTTTCTTCTGCGGTTCCAGCCGTCCATCTTCTGGTTGTAATTGGAGAGAAGTATGTCGTCCAGATAGAGACTCCTGATAAAATACTTCCCGTCGCTGCCGTGTTCGTCGTGACGCATAAACGCCATGGCGCGGCTCCTGAGTTCCCAGTAATCGCGATAGGATATGATATACTTCAGCTCGTGCTGCAGTCTGCGATTTTGATATTTCACACCCTGTCACCTCCTCTTTAGGCCTGGTCATAATACTTTTTCATCTGCGCGTCCGTGAGACGGAACGCCTCTTTGATTTGATTTTTGGCAATCTCCGGCTTTTTGTTGATGATGTCCCGGATAATATCCATATGCCGCCGGTACTGGCTGTCGGAGGGTTTCCCCCACCGCGCGGTCTGCCGCGCCATTTCCGGCTCTATTTCGCTGTTAAGTTCTTCGAGCAGCGGGGTCAGCCGCTCGGGGGCAAAGGTCGTTTTGATATGCCGGCAATACGCCGTAATGAATTTCGCCTGAAAATCCTTGTTTTTGAGAAGCGCGTACATCAGCGCGTTGCGGCTGCCCTTGGTGCTGTCGGGAACCGCCAGCACATCATAGCCGTGGGTGTAGTTCATGGCGTAGCGCGAAATGTAATTCACGCGGTAATAGGCGAGATGAAACGCGTCGTCGAGATCGTAGAGCATCCAATGCCACTTGCCGTCCGTCCGGCTCCGGCAGCACCTCACGTTGCCGGTGTCGTCGTTTCCCACATAGGTTTCAAAGACCCACCAGTCGATCAGCGAGTCAATGTCAACCTGCGAACAGACGTACTCGTAATTTTTCTTTTCCCGCAGATCATGCGTGTCGCACCAATTCTGCAGTTCCTTCCACTCTTTCAGAGAACCCGCCTGCGCGGCGCCTTCCCACTTGATGATATCAATGCTGCCCTTGGTATAGCCGTATTTATGCACGAGATAATCTTCGTTGAGCTTCTCCCGGAGATAATACAGCCCCCAGTATTCACCGTTGAGGTAAAGCGCGACGGGCTGCGCCTCCTGGTAGTCGCACCGGATGGTGCTGTCTCTGACGATGCGCGAACAGAATTCGTCGCGGATGTGGCTGCGCGACCAGTCCTGCCCGGAGGGACGCAGCAGCAGCGCCTCAAACGTATCGGCGCTGTATGCCCCGAAAAAAGGGAACGCGCATTCATTCGCGCCGTAGATTTCGCTCATAATCACCGCCAGCGCCTTCTGCTCAAACGCGCGGGACGCGCCGCCGAAGATCTTGACGCCTGCGCGGAAGTAAGCCGCCCGCCTGCCGTCCACAAAATATTCAAACGTCGCCTCACGCTTTTCGTTGCTCAAATAGTTGGCTTTTCCCGGCACCAGTCCGCCCGCGCCGCCGTACAGGATGCCGCGCGAGGGGGAAAACAAGCCGTCCGGCGGCGATGAAACCGAGACGACCGGGATGGTATGCGCTTCTTCCACCAGAAAGGTGGCGTAGACCGTCTGACTCATCAGACAGCCCTTCCGGTAAGCCGCTGCGCGCACGACGGTGCTTTTCCGAATCGTGACGGGCGCGCTGTAAACCGAAGAAGTGCGGTCGGGGGCGTTGCCGTCGGTCGTATAATAGACGGTGCAGCCCTCCGGCACGGTCATGGTCAACTGAAATCCCTTGGACACATAACCGCCCTCCGATGAAAAAAGCGGCGTCGGCGCGTATCCCGCGTAGGTCTTGACGCCGCTGTTGCTTTGACCGGGAGTGGGCGTCTCAAAGACCACCACTTCGTTTTTCCTCGCGTCCACCCTTCCCGAAGAGTGACCGCTGGTCTGCCTGCCGGAGGAAAGGATATCTATGATATGACCGTCCGGGTCAAAAAAAAAGATATCTTCCCCGCCCTGATCGAGTTTAAAGGCGGCGTGCAGGGTCTTGCCGGTCTGCGACACGTTTTTACCGCTGCAATACACCACCGTGTATCCGTCCGCTTCGAGGCTGACGTCGGGAAAGACGAACGCCGCCCCTTCGTCGCTCTTGGAAAGTCCGTACCCCTTGAGCGAAACCGCCTTTGACGAGGTGTTGTGTATTTCCACAAAATCGTTTTTGAATTCGCCATCCTGCCCCGACACACACAGCGCCTCGCTCACAAATACGGGGGAAACGGGCGCCGCCGTGACCCGGGACGTCAGTTCATAGGAATAGGTCGTATTCGCCTTGCCCGGCGTGGGGCTGGCAAACAGCCGGAATTCCCCGCTGTCGGGGTCGCGTCCGCAGGAGACATTCGGATGAAGCTGCGCCAGCTTAACCGCGTCCACCGCCTGCCCCGTCAGGGAAAAGAGCGTGAGGGTTTCCCCGGCGCTGAGTCCGAAATCCGCGTGCAGCACATTCGGGTCGGGGGACGGCTCGTCGGTGCAGAACACGATCAGATACGCCTTCGCGCCTATCACGGCGTCCTGCGGGAAGAACCACTTGCCGCCGCCCTCCGTGTCCGACAGCGAATAGCCGCCGAGAGACACGTCGCTGTCCGAGGAATTGTACAGTTCGATCCAGTCGCTGTAGCGGTTGTTGCCGTCGTAGAGCACATAGGTGTTTTTTGTCATATATTCGTTGATAACCACACCGCTTTCGGGCATCACCAGCGCCTCAGGGTTATCGGCGGTGTTTCCGGCGTTTTCCCTGCCGGGCGACGGTTCGGCGTACCACACATACCCGTCCTTTTCCCAGCCATAGGAAACATTGCTCATGCTGCTCGCCGGCAGGCTGAGCTGCTGTATCGCCACGCCCGCTTCATTGCTGAAAAGCAGTTCTTCTCCTCTGGAGGAAAGCCGGAAATTGGTGTGGAAGTTGCCGTTTTCATCCACCTTGTTCAGACCCGAAAGATAAATCAGGCAATATCCGTGCGGCTCCAGCGGCAGATCGGAAGGGATCACCCATTTTTTTGCCAGCTTGAGGTTGTCCGACAGCATACAGCCCTTCAGATTGACCGTTTCCCCGGAGGCGTTGTACAATTCGATCCAATCGTAACAGCTTCCGTCAGGAAGCGGCGCGTAATAGCTGTTGGCGCTCATCACTTCATTGATCCGCACCTGCCCGACCACCACGCGGCTTTCCTTCGATTGGCGTGAGCAGCCCGTCATCGCGGCGACCGCCGCCAGCGACAACAGCGCCGACAGCACCGCCGCCACGGTTCCTCCCAGACGATTGCGCAACACAAAGCCTCCCCTCTTTATATGTTTACGTCAAATTATAACCAGATTGCATTTTAGCAATAATATCAATAAAAGTCAATCCGTTTCACTCATTTTTCGATTAATTTATTGTAAATAATTCGGAAAAGCACAGCAAGCCGCGCAGCATTGTCTGCCGCACGGCTTGCCTGTTTTCTTGCGTAGCAGGGCAAAACGCAGGATGAATCGGGGATTATTCCTCGTCGTCCGGCACCTGCACCCGGCGCACTCTGACCTTGACCTTCTGCACGCGGCGGGTGTATTCGCCCAGCAGACCCAGCGCGTCGAAATCGTCGATCATATCGTCGTCGGTATAATCGGGAGGCGTCTCACGCACAGTGGGCTGCGGCTGGGGCGGCGGCGGAGGCGGCGTCTCCGGATCCTCTTCCTTTTCGGTGAATTCCTGTGTAGGACGGTACTTCTCCGAGAAGCTGAGGACAGGATTCATATCCGGCTCGGCGCCGAGAGGCTGCGGTTCGGGTTCCGGCTCCGGCACAGGCTCGGGTTCCGGCTCCGGCACAGGCTCGGGTTCCGGTTCCGGTTCCGGTTCCGGTTCGGGGACGATGTTGAAGTCGATGGGGACATACGTCTCTTCCTCCCCGAAGCCTTCGGTCAGGTCGCGCGGCTCGGGTTCGGGCATCGGCAGCGGAATGGGTTCCGGCTCCGGCTCGGGCATGGGAGGGGTATAATAATCCATCGCCGGCATGGGCGCGTAATACGGCTCCGGCTCGGATGCGGGCGCGGGCTGCTGCTTCTTGAACCGGTCGGGAATATCAATCTTGCCGGTCTTGTACAGATAGAGAAGCACCGCCATCGCAATGAGGGCAATCAGCAGCAGGATAAAGATCACGATAAAGAAGACCGCCCAGCCGTTGAAATAGTACCCCTGGATCATGATGGTCTGAATGCCGTTGGTCAGACCGAAGCCCACGACGTCCTCCTCGTTGCTCATGTCCTTGGAGACCTGCTCTCCGTCCACCGTGCAGGTGATGCGCGTGACCATGTTGCCGTCGTAGCTGTAAGTATAAATATACCCCGACACATTCATCAGCGATACGAGCGACGTGATGTCATAGCTGTCCATCAGCTTGGTGGTGGGTCTGATGTTGAAAATGCCCCAGTTGCGGTCGTAGGCCAGCGCGCGCGCGCCTACGCCGCCGTAAAGCACCGACTCCGCCGCGACCACCTTTTTGGCGCTGCCGCTGACGTAAATCTTGACGGTAGGGGTGGGTTCGGTTTCCTTCACGATTCTGGTGTTGGCCGCGCCCTTCACCTCGTAATATTTCACAATATTTCCCAGAATCGACTCGTCGGTGCCGTTGGCAAGGGAAATCACCGTCTCACGGACGAATTTGTTGCCGCCGTTCTGAATCAGGTTGTAGTCGATTTCCGTCACCTGCGCCATACGGCGGAAGAGGGTCTTGTAGGTGAGGGATTTCACATTGCCGTTGGTCACGAGCTTGCTGCCGTCCGCCACCGCGTTGGCGTCCTTCTCCTGCTCGCCCTCGTTGATATTGATGCGGTAGGGGGCGCTTCCCTCGGAACTGATTTCATAGGTAACGTCCACGCCGCTTTCGCCGCCGAAGTAGGAGAAATCCAGCGCCTCCGCCAGTTCGGTGCTTTGTGCGAGCGGCTGGGAGAGGTCCTGCACATCCTCAAACGTCACGGTCGCCCCGGCGCCCGTCAGCTTCTCCATGTAGGTCTGGAGCTTTGCCGCGCTGCCGGCGGTGAATTCCACGGTATAGATGACGGTGTTGGAGCGGGTGCGCTTGGACCATCTGCCGCTGTCGGGGGTATTGTCATTGAGGAACCCTTCGATCAGGGTGATCTGCTTTTTTTCCACTGTGGACGGCACTGTGATCATCATGGTGCGCTCGATGTCGCCGGAAGATTTCATGACGGTGGTGAGGGTGATGCCCGTCACGACGGACTGTCCGCCGGACGACACATCCACCTGTCCGCCCGTGCAACTGAATTCCTCGCCGTCGAGAAGAATCTTCACACCCGTCTGCGTCCAGAATTTTTCCGATGTGTAATTCTGTGAAGCGGTCGTCAGACCGTTTTCGGTAATCACGCGGTCAAGCCATCCGAAAAGCTCACGGCTCTCAAAATTTTCCTTGTACACCACGCCGCGCGTGAAAGCGCCCGTCGAATAGGAAAACGTCACTTCCGGCGCCTTGCTGCTCAGCAGGTTTTTGAGCTTGTCGATGTAGTCCTGCTTGGAATCAAACGCAAGGGTGAAATTGTAAACCGCGTCGCTGTCCTTGACCTCGGACTGATAGGTCAACTGCTTGGGAATGGCTCCGTCAATCAGCTCATTGAGGTCGTCCAGACCGCCGGGGAGCTTTGTGTTCAGCTCATCCACATCAAATGTGACCGACATGACGCGCGACCCGCTGAACTTGTCGCCGTCCAGCTCGATGGTGGTCGCCATGTTGGCGCATCCCGTCAGCAGCAGCAGCAAAAACAATCCCGCCAGCAGCGTGACCAGTCTGGCTCGGTGAGTTATGATTTTCATAAAACCAAAAACGCCCCTCTCAAGAAAAGAAATGATTGCGCTACGCAATATACGCAAAACTATATATATTCAATTATAAAGCAATCTCTCAAAAAAATCAATGTTTTTTCAATAATTCTGTAACATTTTATCTTAAATGTTGTCCGGGTCATCAGGCGTTGCCGCTCAGACTGTAGCGGATGGCGTAATAGACGGCTTTCTGCACGATCTTATCGGTGTACTGCGTGCCGATATCGCCCTCGTTGGGGGTGATGGTCTGGCAGCGCACAATCGCGTCCGCCACCTGTCTGGCGCGGGTGGGATTGATGCCCGCGTAATCGGTGAGAAGGATTTCGGTGTACTGTCCGTTGACCACCGTCACCTCCACATCCGCCGACATCTGCCCCGACATATACGAACCTGTAAAGGTTTTTTCGGCGATGCCGCTGATATCCACATCCTCCACGATCATCTCCTGCTCCACCAGCTTTTCGTTCATGCGGTAAATCATGCCGGGTATGAGAAGCGCCGCCGCCGCGACGGAAACCAGCAGCATGACCAGCCATTTTTTTGCGTTGATTTTTTTCATAAATGCTTTCTCCTTCCGTTTAAAAAACTTCTACCTGAGCGGTTGACAAAGACAAGCGCGCATCGTGTACTCCCTCCGCCGCCTTTCGGCGGCACCTCCCTCAAAGAGGGAGGCAATCATTGGCTCCCTCTTTGAGGGGGCTGTCGGCGTAGCCGACTGGGGGAGCGCACGACGCGGCGGCAAATAACCAATGTCATTCAGCCAACCGCTCAGGTGGAAAAACTAACCACTGACCACTAACCACTAACGGCTAACCACTGACCACTGACCACTTGCAAATTATACCACACGGGGCGGGGGATTGTGTGTAAAAAATGAAAACAAAAACGTCAGCCCCCAAGACCTTTCACGGCATTGGGAGCTGACGTTTTTAAGAGGGATTATAATGAAAAAAAGAAAAATAAGGGGATGTCGTGTTGAAAATCTATCAAAGCTACAAAACCGGGCGTCTGAAAGAGGGCGCCGGATTGACAGCGGGAACCATCATGCGGTAAGTGGTGATACGATTCCGTCGGCGGTCATCAGACCGCCGACAGGATAGACTTGCCTGAAACAGAGATTGTGACCGACCGCACAGGTCCGGGAGCGCTTTCTCCGGAAATGATTGATTTCCCGGGAAAAATCAGTCCTCGATGACCTTGTAGAGCTTATACTTGACCAGAATCTCTTCGTCCTTGATGTTGTCGCAGACGAGCGTGGCGTTGGAGATGATGCCGCCCTCGATGAGCTTCTGAAGACCCACGAGCTGGCAGAGCTTGCTCTTGAGATTGAGCTTGTCGCCATCCTCCGTTACCAGATAGATGTTGCCCTGGCATTTGTCAATGATGGTAAGGAATTCATTGACGTCGACGTTGCTAAGTGACCATACTGTACTCATGATAAAATCATCCTTTCAAAAAAATAATGACTTTGTGAATTCTGTGAGCTGATGACAGGTCAGTCTGACGGGTGCGTCACGCGGAAGCGGTAAGCTCCTTTTGTGAATGCCCCCTTCGCAATCACCACTGTCATTATACCACATTCCCCGTCAATGTCAACAGTTTTGGAGAAATTTTTCCGTCATCTGAACCAAATTGAAATTTTGGAAGTAGAATATATCAGAAAGTTTTTGTGCATTTTGCACTTGTCTTTTTTCATTTTCCCTCTTAAAGCCAATGAAAAAACGGAGCGTCCTTGTCAGGTTTCTCCCAAAACCGGAAAAAATCGGTTTTGATTTTGTGCAATTGAGCGTTTTGGAAAAATCAAACTTCTACACCCAAAACAGGAAGAAAACAGCGTTTTTCTTCAAGAAATCGTCAATAACTCTTGAATAGACGGAATTTTTGTGCTATTCTTTAAGAAGCGGAATTTGCTGACGCAGCCCGCGAATTCAACACGACACCTCACCTTTCTCGGGAAAAGCTCCGCCCCCCGTGGGAAGGAGGAGGACGTCTCCCGAAATCATTATAATATAAAAATTCCCAATAGTACAACCCTTTTTTTCAAATTTTCCATTATTTTATAAACCGCAAGTTTTTTTGAAAGAGATATTGACGGATAGCCCGGCTATCCGACAAAATATAACAGATTTCATCACCCAACCCAAAGAAAGGATCGAGTCATTTGAACACCATCAGGAAATTTTTCAGATTTAACCTCAGTCACATGGCGTGTTTCTTCATCAGCGTCATTATTTTGGTAGGCTGCGTGGTCTATGTGGCGCTGCCGTGGCTGGTCGATTGGTACATCGACAACACCGCCGTGGAGATTTCCGCCTCCACCCACAAGGTCATGATCCCGATCTTCATCACACTGGTGATGCTGTGGCTGCTGACGATGAATATCAGCCGGGGAAAGTCCTTCATCACCAAAAACGTCACCTATCTGCGTGTCATCAGCGTATGCAGCGTGGTCATCGCGGTCATGGTGCAGTTTTTCTCCACCTTTTTGAAATCGTTCTTTCCCTTTGTCATTACCATTATATTCCTGCTGCTGGCGCTGCTCACGGCGGTTTTCGCCAATCTGTTCCAGGCGGCTGTGCGATATAAAGAAGAAAACGACCTGACAGTCTGAGTAAGGAGGATACCCTTTTGCCTATTATCGTAAATCTGGACGTCGTGATGGCCAAGCGGAAAATCGGCGCATCCAAGCTCGCCGAACGGGTCGGCATCACGCTGTCTAACCTTTCCATCTTAAAAAACAACAGAGCCAAGGCAATCCGTTTTTCCACCCTGCTCGCCATCTGCAAGGAGCTGGACTGTCAGCCCGGGGATATTCTGGAATATGTCCCCGGCGACGAGGACGACGAGCCATCCGACGGCGACAATTAACACCGGAAGGCGGCATTTTATTATGATGATTTCACCCTATTACATGATCATCGCGCTCGGCTGTCTGGTCGGGGCGGCACTGATGTTCACCCGCTTCCGCGACCAGGCGGAGGTGACGTTCCCCGCGGGGATTCTGCTGGCACTGGGCGGCGTTTATCTTGTCTGCCGGCAGTTTTTCCCGTGGCTCGCCGGCAGCGCCGCCGTTTCATGGTTAGTGCGCGGCGTGCTGGTGGTATTCCTCATATACCTGCTTCTCTGCTGGAATAACCTCAAGGCTGAACGCAGCGCGGAATTTGACACGCCCCCTCAGGAAACAACGGACAAAAGCGACGAAACGGAAAGTGAGAGTTAGTGGTTAGTGGGAAGTGGTCACTCCCCACTAACCACTCCCCACTAACCACTAATTTTTCGGAGGAAATACAATGATAGCCAACTTTTTGATCGTATTGGGACAAGTGCTGTCCCTTTTTCTGATGATTGCCGTGGGCTTCGGTATGTACAAGGCGAAAATGCTGAACGACGCGGGCGCGGCGCAAATGACCGACCTGCTTCTCTATGCCGTCACGCCCTGCGTCGTCATTCACGCTTTCTGCCGCGACTTCGACCCGCAGACCGCCCGCTCCATTGCGGTCTTTGCCGTCGCGGGGGCGTTGGTGATGGTGTTTGGCATACTCGTGGGAACGCTGCTCTATCGCAAGGGCGAGAATAACGCCCGCACCGTGCAGCGGTTCGCGATGGTCTTTTCCAACTGCGGATTCATGGGCATTCCGCTGGCGGGGGCCGTGTGCGGCG
>CACWOA010000055.1 GCA_902762395.1 uncultured Ruminococcus sp. | reverse complement strand
CCTATTTTCAGATCTGTTTGAAAAAGATTTTGCCAACAGACATACAAGAACAGAAACAATTTTTAAAGAAAATGGTATTTGCTATCAACAAAGTGGATTTATTCAACAGTTCTGAAAATCTCAATGACAACAGCTACGAGAATCAATGGAATACCACTGTTAATTTGCCTGGTGTAGTACAGCAAAAACATATTCAGGAGTTTGCCGATAACACGCTGGAAATCATTCATGATGTGGCGCCGGATTGGTCCGGAACCATCTGCGCTTATTCCGCTGCCAAACGCTATCATCTGGAAGAACTGATGTTAGAAATACTCTCTCATATCGAATTAAAATATGCTTGGAAACTCAGTGATCTGGCAGATATTGCAGACTTCAGGGAGTTGCTGCCGCCAGATGTGCGTGTTCAATTAGCTTCTATGGAACAGGAGTGAGCAGGATGAACGATAAAAAGCAATATAACGAGGAAGAATTGCGTAGATTGCTTGAACACGCCAAACAAAGAGCTTTTCTTGAACAAGAAATCACAGATTATACACACAGATCTTTAGATCAGTATATCATGGATATATTCACTGAAATAGCAATAAACGCAGGGTATACATACGAGATGATTGGTGATTTCTTTAAAAAACTGCGCTATGGAATCAAAAAGGGCTGGAATTATGGAAGAGAGAAAGCAAGGAGCAAAAATGCCCTTGCGCGTAAAAGTATTGATGAAAGATGTGGTATTTCGGACGAAAGCATTGACGAAGAACCTGCAACCTTTGACGATGTAAGTTTATCAGAAAATATATGGGAGGAAACAGATGAGTCATGATCAAAATGGTATTACCGTTATGCCGTCAATGCGGTCGTCAATCAACGTATCTCTATCATGATGGCTGCCCGGTCGGAGGCTCTTCTCCACTTCAAATCAATCCGTCTTCCGAAAGCGTTTACTGCCCTGACTGCGGTCAGAGATGGGCGATTTATAAAAATTGTTATCGCTGTGAATGCAGCGGTAAAACATCTACAGATGATATCTTGTACGGCTCCCGACAAATTATGCGCCAAAGTCGGCAATTAGATCAGGAAGAAAGAATCCGCCTTGCAAAATATGTGGAACGACAAGAAGAAACGAAACACCAAATAGATATACTGAGAAGGAAATCAGCAAAAGATTACTTTGAGCAATTCTGTCGATTTGTAAGAGACGTATTGGTTGAAATTCTCGGAACTTTCATACTGGAACATTGGGAAGAAATCAAAAAGATAGCAATTATCGTAGCGTCTTTTTTTGGTCTCCATTATTAAAAAAGCCCCCGCTTTTCGATCATATTCCGTTACCCGTGAAGGAATAATACTCGAAAGCGGGGCTTTTTACATATTTTGCTATATTCACCGATAGGGTTTCATATCCAAGAAGGTCTGCGCGACCAGTGATTCAGGGCAGAAAACAAGAAAACCCCGCATATGCGAGGCTTTCTCTCTGTAACCTATCTCCCATCCACAAATCCGCAGGTTGATTTGTTTCTGCCGTACCGCACTGCGTCCACCTGCCTTTACGCAGCCCATCCACAAAACATATCTGCCCGCTGTCCTCCGCTATCGCCTGTAAAAAGGCGTCATGAAACCTTGTCCATGCATCCGTATGCGGAAAGAAGCTCGTTGTATTCCCTGTTGACCGCCGCCACAGCTTCCCGCTTCTGCTTCGCCGAAATATGCATACTGTCAAGCGTCTCGGCATACACCTTGGTGTAATACGCGGCAAGCTTGATTAAATTGTCATCAGACGTCAGACGGGTATCCGGATTTTCCCTGTTCACTCTGTTGATAATAATATTCTTGGCTCTTTTGTGAAACATATCCATTTCTCCTTGTAATCCTCATGTATCCTGATTGTTGGCTGACTGAAAACGCAACGAATGATTTTTGCAAAAATCTCTCCTGAAAAAACGGGAAAATCTTTTTTTCGGGCTGCCCTTTTGTTTTTCCCTTCATTAATAAAACGCTCGAGACGGTCAAAAAGAGTCGTTTTTTTTAAAAATTTTCAGACATCAGCGTGAATCAAATAAAACCCCGTCTCCGGGTCATGCGTTTTCGTGTCACTCACGAAACGCGGTCGGAAACAGGGCGTTTTTTTATGAGGAATGAAAAAGAAAATATCACAGCTTGCGCTTGGCGGTCAGGGGAATCGACAGAAGCAGCAGCGCGAGGGACAGCGCCGCCGTCACGACCAGTGCGGGGAACACATCGGACGGCTGTGTCACACCTGAGAGAAGGGATGCGCTGTCGGTAAGGAAGGTGGGCAGATAGCGGGCAAATTTCCCCCACAGTCCCAGCAGCACCATCATGCCGTAAACGCAGCCCGTCACGACCAGCACCTGCCCCGACGAGGTCGCAAAAGAGGAAACAAAGACCGTCACACACAGCAGAAATACTCCCATCAGCCAATAGCCGAAAGCGGCGAACGCTAAATGGCTGACAACCGAATTATCCCAGAAATAGGCTGTGTAAGCGTAGGTAATGCCGAAAGTAAGCCAGTAAAAACCGCTCCATGCGCCAAGAAGCATAGCGGTCTTGGCGGCTGCCATGCTGCCGCGTGACAATCCCTTGGTAAGCAGCGGCACGAGCGTGCCTTTGGCATATTCATTGGTAAACGCGCCGCTGAAAAGAATCAGCACAATCATCAGTCCCATAGGACTGTTTTTGAAAAACTGCGTCCACGAATCCGCCGCCGTCACGGTGTACGACGTCACCATCAGACCCGTGCCTTCCAATGTATCCGCCATCTGCTCCATCAGCCACGGCGTGAGCTTGGCAACGGCGGGATTCATGACGCCGAAAATCACCCCGAGAATCACGAGAAGCAGCAGCCGCCCGGTGCGGACAAGTTCCCGCAATTCCTTATTAAAAAAAGACACAAACCCCTTCATTGTCCGACCACCTCCATGAACAAATCCTCGAGTGTCGGCTCCTGCCGTTCAAAGCGGAGGACGGATATCTCCTGCTCCACGATAAAGCGCAGCAGTGCGCGGGCGGTTTCGCCGGACGCATTGGCGAGGGCTATTTTGCCCTCCCGGATAACAGCGCCGGGAAATGCCTCTTGCAGCCGGATCAGATCGGCGGGATGTTCGGGAAGGATTTCCACCGCGGTATCGGCGCGCAGCCCCTTGATCTCGTCGATCGTGCCTTCTATCGCGATCCTGCCGCCCTCCAAAAAGGCAACGTGGTCACAGATGCGCTCCACATCCGTGAGAATATGGGTGGAAAACAGAACGGAAGTCTGCTCTTTCGCCGCCGCTAAAATATCGAGAATTTCCCTGCGACCCACCGGGTCAAGCGCGGAGGTGGGTTCGTCGCAGATCAGCAGCCGCGGACGGTTGATGAGCGCCTGCGCGATGCCGAGGCGCTGCTTCATGCCCCGCGAATAGCCGCCGATGCGGTGATGTTCGTCCTTCAGCCCCACCAGTTCGAGCAATTCGGCTATCCGCTCTCTGATGGCGGCGGGCTTCATGCCGGTGATACGCCCGCAGAGCGTCATATATTCCGAGGCGTTCATATAGCCGTAAAATTCCGGCACGTCGGGCAGATAGCCCACAAAGCGATTGGTACGGGTGCCGCCGTAGGTCACGCGTTCCCCGCACACTCGAATCTCACCGCCGTCAGGTCTGAGAAGACCGAGGACGCACTTCATGGCGGTGGTTTTGCCCGCGCCGTTGCGCCCCACAAACCCGAAGACACACCGCTCCGGCACGGTCAGTGACACCCCGCGCAGCACTTCTTTGCTCCCGAAACGCTTGGTAACGCCGATCAGCTCCAGAATGTCCATCTGATTCTCACTGCTCCTCTTTGCCAAAGATAATGTAAGCGAGCGGGCCGATAAACTCCATGCCCGCAATCACGACAATCATCCACAGCCAGCGGCTGCCCCGCTTATAGGTCGGATGGGTGAGAATGTGGACAATCGCATAGACCAGCAGCGCCAGCTCCGCGATCACCAGCGGAAGGAGAAAGGGCAGTATCTCGGTCAATTGTGTCATATCCATGGTTGTGTTCATACAAAAAGACCTCCTGTGCTATGTGTTGTTTGTCATCGGAACGGGAATTTAGAGAAAAATCTAATTAGAATTTCTTCTAAATTCAGAATATCACACAGCATCGGATTTGTCAAGAGTTATTTTGAATTTTTTCTAAATACTCTGCCGCACAGGATTGACAAACGGGAAGAAGTATGGTACAGTGTATTTAGAATGATTTCTAAATAATCTTCGTAAAAGGAGGACACCCATGGGCTTTCCCGAAACATTCAAGGCGCTGGCGGATCCGGTGCGGCGCGAGATTTTGCTCATGCTGCGCAACGGACGCATGGCGGCGGGAGACATCGCGGCGCGGTTTGACATGACGGGCGCGACGGTTTCCTACCACCTCAGCCAGCTCAAAAAGGCGGAGTTGATTTATGAAACCCGCGAGAAAAATTTTATTTACTATTCGCTGAATCTCTCGGTATTCGAGGAGATCATGCTGTGGTTCAACCAGTTCACCAACGCCACCGACAGCGAGCCGACTGACAGCAACGCTCCTGCTGCCGAGGGAACAACTGCTGCCGAGGGAACAACCGTTACCCAGGGAACAACTGTTACCGGGAAAACCACCAATGGAGGGATTGCAAATGAACATCAATAAACGCGAACCAAAGCCCAAGCGCACGATTCTCACAGCGACCGACTTTTTCTCAGGACTGCTCTGCCTGACCGGCATACTGCCGGGGCTTATCACTTACTCCCGGCTGCCCGAACGCATTCCCATTCACTGGGATATCCACAACCAGCCAGACAACTGGGCGGGCAAGCCCTTTGTGGTCTTTTGTATGCCGCTGCTCATGCTTCTCTTTCATTTGTTCTGCTGCGCCGCCGACAATCTGTTTCCCGCTTCGGCGCAGACCCATCCCAAAGCCGTCAGAAAACTGGTGCGGCTGCTCATTCCCATCATAACCATTGCGGTTGAATGCGTGACGGTCATGTATGTGCTGGACTGGTTCACGAATGTGGGACTCGCCGCCTGCTGCCTGGTGGGGCTGGTCTTCCTTCTGCTGGGCAACTATCTCCCCAAATCCCGCCCGAATGCCACCTTCGGCATCCGGCTGCCGTGGACGCTCGCGGATGAAGATGTATGGCGCAGAACCCACCGTCTGGGCGGCTGGCTCTTCATGCTCGGCGGCGTCGCCGTTATCGTCAGCGCATTTTGCGGGGCATTTCCCTTGGTCATCGCGGTGCTGACCGTGGTCGGACTCACCCCCGTGATCTATTCCTATGTCATCAGCAGAAAAGACAGGGACAATCCATCATGATTATCCCCATCACAACAAATACCCCCGCCACACGCATTGCTATCGCATCAGCAAAGCGTATGGCGGGGGCTGTATTTTTTACGCGAAAGAATCAATACCCTGCCAATGCGGCTAAATCCTTCACCTCGTTGAGGGGAAGCTCCGTGTACTCCGCGATTTTGTCAACCGCCAGTCCGTCCCTGAGCATACGCAGCACCTGTTTGATGGTCAATTTCTCCGCATCGGCTTTGGTTCTTGCCTCTCTTGCCTCGGATTGCGCCACTTTTGCTTCCGATTCCGCCACTTTTGCCTGATATTTTGCGGCTTCTTCTTTTGCCTGCATCATTTCTTCTCTGGCGTCCATCAGACCTTCCGCATACCCCTGCGCTCTGATTTCATCCATCACCTTGCTCATTTGAACGGCTCCTTTCTCGTCTTCTTTAAAATATCTTGTCTTTTCCCGCAGCACGGGATAATGCATTTCGTCCGGCTTGACACAGCGAAAATCGTGCATCAGTCTGCCCAGCGCGGTATCGTCCGTACATTCCCCGTTGACATAGAGGATGTGCGACCCGTCTCCGAATTTGTCTCCCGTTTCCTCCACGGTCCGGTCAATGTGGTACAACGGAAGACCGTGCAGCAGCACATCGTTTTCCGTGATAAATATGACATAGCTCCCTTTTATTCTATCAATTTTTCACGGCATTTTCAACTCTTTTGCATCAGTCTTTTCAAATGATTCAACCCGCATCCCCTGAAAATCCCCCGCCACACGCATTGCTATCCGTATCAGCAAAGCGTATGGCAGGGGATAATGTAAAACATTAAATATCAAGGAAAATGCCCTTTGCCTTGAATTTGCGCTCTTTGCGGTTGATCTTTTTCAGACGCAGCTTGAGCTTGCCCACCAGAATGAAAAGCAACACCAGCAGCGCAAACAGCAGACACAGCCACATCAGACCCATCGTGTGATTGCCGCCCATCTGCTCATAGATGTTCTGGCTGAGATAGGTTTCGCCCGACGTGCGAAGCGACTGGGTGAGCTTGTTCATCTTGTCAAAAATCGCCAGCAGATTGGCGATCATGCCGACGCAAAGCGCCACGAACACTACCCCCAGCACACCGCTGACCGCTGCCGCCTGCTCGGAATCGTGAATGTCATACGCCGCCTTGGTGAGGGGACGCATTTCCGACTCGGGCGGGCGCAGCATAGCAAACTCCGCGCGGCTGTCCATCACCGGAGGGGGTGACGGAAGCGCGTCATTGACGCCGCTGCCCTGGGGCATCTGCTGCCCTGCGCCCCCGCCGCCGACCAGCTTCTGACCGCAGTTGCCGCAAAAAGCGTCCGTGTCGGCGTTCTGCGCGCCGCAATGGGAACAGTACATCTGCCATTACCTCTCTTTCGTGATAGCGATTGCCTTATTTTTTAATACCGAATTTGCGCAGCAGGCGCTTGACCAGCCAGACAACGCCCACAATCGCCAGAACCGTAAACAACGCCATGATACCGAAAAGGATGACATAGCTCAGCGTATCGCTTTGACCGCCGTTGTTGCCGTAATAGTTATAATTCTGGGAAAGATTGTTCTGGAGATCTTCGGACGAGGTAAACCACGCCTTCACGCCCTCGATCGTGTTGGAAAAGAAGATGTAGATCCAGCCTGAAACGGCGGCGATCAGCGTCACCAGAGGGGCGACAAGGCTCTTGGATTTCTCCTTGCCCGAGGCGGACTGCGGCTCGCTGTCTGTGACAGGCAGCGATGCGGAAAGCTGCTCTTTCTTTTCCTCTACCGACACCATGGTTTCCACGGGTTTACCGCATTTGGTGCAAAAAGCGGATCCGTTGGGGATTTCTCCCCCGCAAAATTGACAAGTCATAGTTGCATGGCTCCTTTCAGAATATCATCCTTGGCTGTTATTTATTGTCCGAAATGATTTCGTGATCGGCGCAATACGCCTTAATGTTGTTCATGTCGGTCACGGAATCGGCTTCGACCAGCATATCATACAGGGTATCGGCATAGCTTCGGTAGGAGTTGGCCTTGCCGACGTAAAGGGCGTTGAGAAGACCGCTGTTTTTGGAAAGCCATTCGTAGCGTTTGGCCTGGTATTCCGTGTACCAGACAAAATAGCAGCAGTCGCAGAAGAGTTTTTCTTCCTCGGTGTATTCGTCTCCCAGAATCTCGTCGAATTTATTGGTGTATTCCTCGAGGAAGCTGTAATTTTCCGCCTTGCCCTTCTGGGTGAGAAGATCGTCGATCACCTCGTCAAAGTTCGGATTGCGCACATCTTCCACCAGCGACAGCATACGGGTGTATTTTTCATTGTCCACTTCCTCTACGGGAGAGGAACGGAAGGGATTGCTCATCATCCACGCCGTCGCCCACACGCCGCCGATAATCAGCACTACCACTAAAATGCAGCCGATCACGGTTTTGACCACCGTTTTGGCGATTTTTTTGCCGCTCTTCTTTTCGATGGGCGCAATCACGATAGTGGGCGCTGTGGGACGGGTGTCCACCGGGTCGCCCTGCGGCTGATTTTGTCCCGTACTTTCCGCGCTCCCCGCGCTGCCGCCGGAACGCGGTGCGTCAGCGAATGCGTCGCCAAAATCCGGGGCGGAATCACCCTGACCGGAAAATCCGGGAAAATCGCCTTGCTGCTGTGTGTCTTCCACAGGGGCAGGAGTACCGCACCCGGTACAGAATTTCAGTCCGGGACGCAGTTCCCGTCCACATTTGGAACAATATGCCATATAAACGCCTCCAAGTCAAAAATCATCTGCTTCATTCAACATATCCCCAAACTATTATGACACAAATTCTCAAAAAGGTCAACCGTTTCGGCAGGATATTATCTAAAATCAACAGAAAAAATTTTATGGCAGTTTTTTGCACTCCGCGCACAAAAAGCCGCGGTTGTATGTCTTTCGGTAGCGCTCGGTGAAGGAAAGCGCCGTCTTTTTGTTGAGGGTATCCTCCGCCATGAGCAGCGGCAGATTGTGACACGCATACGCCGCCTCATAGGTCCGCGCGTCGCTGTCGGTCAGCGCGTCCTCTATTTCCGTCAGAACAGCGCCAAGCATCGGACGGTAGGCGGGATGTTTCAGAATGCGCACGCCGCCTGTATATACATTTTCCACAAACACCCACGCGAGCATCTCCTCCCGCGGGTCAACATACGGTTGCAGCGCTTTCCGCACGCCGTTGTAGTCGCTGCCGGACGGCTCCGCCAGATACGCCGCCGCCGCCCGCAGCGCCGGAATATAATCCGCGCGCTCCGGATGGACGCGGAAAAACTGAATCAGCGCGTAAATATCGTACAGATCATAATTGAGAAGCCCCATAAAAACACCTCAGCTCTCGGGGACGAAGTCTTTTTCGACTTCGTAACTGACAGAATCGGTGAAATGCCACCATTCTTCGGAATAGGCCTTAAATCCGCAGGCTTTCATGGTCTTTTCGAGAAGCCTGACATTATCGCGGGCAAAATCGTTGTCGATATCGCTGTAATCACGGTCAGCCAATTTAGTGAAATTATCAAATTCTGTGGGCATGAGCAATTCGGTGCCGTCGGAATCCACCAGTGTGACATCCACGGCGCTGCCCCGCGTGTGGTCGGAATAGCCCTTGTCCGGATCCTTGACATAAAGGGGATTGGGACAGACCTCCCACAGCTTTTTCTGCGCCGCGTGCGGACGGTACGCGTCCCAGATCATCAGCCCCATGCCGTTTTTCTTCAGCGTTTTCTGCGCCTTGATGAGTTTTTTGACGGTGCCGTAGCGCAGATATGCGTCCTCAAAATGATAGATTCGCTTGCCCGTGAAATTCCGCCTGCCCGCGTATTTCAGATCAACGCGGATATCGGGGGCATAATCGGTAACGCGGACAAAGGAACGATCAGAGGAAGGCGGCGCCTTGGTCACAGTCGTTTCTCCAGAGGTTGCGGAATCTCCGTTTTCGCCGTCGGAAGGAGAAACCGCGGCGTATTTTACGCTCTTACCGTCCGGCAGCACCCCCTGGCTGCGCGAATGATGCCCCATCACCGTCCATATGCCTGTCACTGTCAGCACCGCTGCGCCGATCAGACACAGCAGCGCCACAGGATATTTTTTACTTTTATTTTTCTCTGTTCTCTCTGCTGCGGA
>CACWOA010000054.1 GCA_902762395.1 uncultured Ruminococcus sp. | reverse complement strand
CCTTTATTGCAATACTGTACTTTTTTTTTTTTTTTAGCGGTATGTTTGAGGAAATTGTGAGACAATTACGACTTGAGAGAGGATTGAGCCAAGTACAGTTGGCCAAAGAGTTGCATGTGACAAAGCAGACCGTTTCCAATTGGGAAAACGGAAATATCGTACCTTCTGTAGAATTGCTTCTGAAAATCTCCCGCTATTTCTCCGTCAGCACGGACTACCTTCTCGGACTGGACGACAGGCGGTACATCGAAACCACGGGGCTGACCGATCGCCAGATCACCCACATTCAGCAGATCATTGAGGACATTCTGCAAAAAGAATAAAAAAGCTTCCTTCGGGTGCAAATAAGTGGGCAATTGGCAGCAAAAATCTATTGCACTCCCGTCGATTGTATGATATAATATCTGTGAATACGACATAGATATTTTGTAACAACGGCATACAAGGCGGGTGAGACAATATGCGAAACGGAAGGTCGGTCAGACATTTCCTTTTAGCGTTTCTGATGAATCTTTTCCTGCGTTATCGGTGGTCGATTCCCGCGTGGCTGCTGCTGGCGGCGCACTTCGCTTTCGGCACACCGCTGTGGCTTTTCTTTTTAGCGCTGGCGTTCTGGATCGTGTACGCCCTCGGCATGACAGGGGTGATGCACTGGGCCAACCGCTGCGGCAATATTCCCAATCCCCAGCGCAAAAACATTAATCCCTATTCTCCCAAAAACGAGGATTTTCTTCCTCCCTTTCCCCCGGACGGAAAAACGTGCGGGAACAACGGGAACGACGGGAACGACGGAGGCAGCAGGGAGCCGTCAGCCGGGCAGTCAGGCACCAACCGCTGACCCGATAAAATGCCGGCATACCATGCGATAAGGAACTGTGCAGATTATTTTTGGAACGGTTCCCATGCACGCGTGCCGCGTCAATACATCATTTCTTTTGAAAGGGGTTTCATTTTCTATGGGACTTATTAAAGCAATTGCCGGCGCTGCCGGCGGCGTTATGGCCGACCAGTGGAAAGAGTTTTTCTACTGTGACGCGCTGGATGAGAGGACGCTGATGGTCAAGGGCAAAAAGCGTATCTCCTCCCGTTCTTCCAACACCCACGGCAATGACAATATTATTTCCAACGGTTCGCTGATCGCCGTTTCGGAAGGGCAGGCAATGATCATCGTAGAGCAGGGCAAGGTCGTGGAATTCTGCGCGGTGCCCGGTGAATTTACATACGACACCTCCACCGAGCCGAGCATCTTCGCGGGCAGTCTGGGCGACAGCATCCTCCGGACCTTCAAGCTCATCGGCAAGCGATTCACTTTCGGCGGCGACACCGCGAAAGACCAGCGCGTCTACTATTTCAACACCAAGGAACTCACCGATAACAAGTTCGGCACCCCCAGTCCTGTGCCGTTCCGTGTGGTGGACAGAAATATCAACCTTGACATCGACGTTTCTCTCCGCTGCAACGGCGTATTCTCCTACAAGATTGCCAACCCGCTGCTGTTCTACACCAATGTGTGCGGCAATGTAACCGATGAATACAAGAGAGACAAGCTCGACAGTCAGCTCAAAGCGGAGTTTATCAATTCGCTCCAGCCGGCTCTCGCACAGATTTCCACCATGCAGGTGCGTCCGAATGAAATTCCGGCTCACGTCAAGGAAATCTGCGCAGCCATGAATGACTGTCTCTCCAAGGATTGGAACGAGCTTCGCGGTCTGCAGGTCGTTTCGGTCGCGTTCAACGCCATCAACCTCCCGGAGGAGGATATGGAACTCATCAAGACCGCACAGCGCAACGCGATCAACCGCGACCCCACCATGGCGGCGGCAACGCTGGTCGGTTCGCAGGCGGAAGCCATGACCAAGGCGGCCCAGAATCAGGGCGGCGCTATGACCGGCTTCATGGGTATGGGCATGGCGCAGAACGCCGGCGGCATGAATGCGCAGACCCTCTTCCAGTTGGGACAGCAACAGCAGCAACAGCAGGCACAGTATCAGGCACAGTATCAGGCGCAGCAGGCACAGGCATCCAAGTCCGCGAATCCCGACGGCGGCTGGACGTGTGAATGCGGTCAGCAGAATCAGGGTAAATTCTGCATGAATTGCGGCAAGCCCAGACCCGAGGCTCCCAGCAGATGGTTCTGCCCCGACTGCGGCACCCCCAACGAAGGAAAATTCTGCATGAACTGCGGCAAGCAGAAGCCGTAATCGCTTTTGTTTTTCGTTTGACACGCAATTCAATAATAAAAGAGCCGTCGGTTTCGTCTCGATCAATTGATTTGGCGGAGTCGGCGGCTTCTTTCACGATATAAAAAGGGAGTTGATATGGATTATGGCAGATCATCTGCTGGAATACAAATGCCCGTGCTGCGGAGGAAAAATAGAATTCGACAGCCACATCCAAAAAATGAAATGCCCGTTTTGCGATACGGAATTCGAGGTGGAAACCCTCAAAAATTACGACTCGGTACTCAATGACACCACGCCGACCGACCTCAAATGGCAATCGGCCACCGGCGATGACTGGTCGGACGGTGAAACCGACAATATGTCAGTGTATGTCTGCCATTCCTGCGGCGGTGAGATCGTGTGCGACGATACCACGGCGGCGACCCACTGCCCCTTCTGCGGCAATCCGGTGGTAATGGCGGGAAAATTTTCCGGCGCGCTGCGTCCGGATTATGTCATTCCCTTCAAGCTGGACAAAGAGGCTGCCAAGGCGGCGCTGGCGGCGCATCTGAAAGGCAAAAAGCTGCTGCCCAAAGCCTTCAGGGATGACAATCACATCGACGAGGTGAAGGGGGTGTATGTCCCGTTCTGGCTTTTCAACAGCGACGCGAACGCCCAGATCAGTTACCGTACCACCCGCGTGCGTACATGGAGCGACAGGGACTACATTTACACCGACACCAGCTTTTATTCGGTCACGCGCAAAGGATCGCTCAGCTTTGAGAATATTCCGGTGGACGGCTGCTCCAAGGTTCCCAATGATCTGACGGAGTCGCTGGAACCCTTCGATTTCAGTCAAATGGTGGATTTCCAGACAGCCTATCTTGCGGGATATCTCGCGGATAAATACGACGTTGACGCGCAGCAAAGTGTGGAACGCGCCAATCAGCGCGTCTGCAAGACGACCGAGGATGAATTTGCCGCTACAGTGACGGGCTATGCGACTGTCCGCACCGAAAATGTCAACATTCAACTGACCAACGGCACATCCAGCTATGCGCTGCTGCCGGTGTGGCTTCTCAGCACGACATGGAACGGACAGCACTTCCTCTTCGCCATGAACGGACAGACCGGCAAATTCGTCGGGAATCTTCCGATGGACGCCGGCGCCTTTTTCAAATGGCTCGGCGGCATTGCGGGCGCAGTCGGTGCGGCGGTGCTGGCGATGCTCTATCTGATATGGCTGCTGTAAGGAGGACTGCGAGATGAAGAAGAAACTGACAGCCCTTTTTATGGTAATCTGCATGGTATTTGTCACGGCGGTTCCCGTGTTTGCTTCCGAAGAGGATACGGCGGAGGAAGCGACCTATGTCCATATGTCGGACAACGAGAATCTGCTGTCTCAGAAAACCAAAACGCAGCTTGAGACAGCCGCGGAAGAAGTATATGGGACTTACGGTGTGGAGATTTACGGTTATCTGACCGAACAGACGCTGGCAGACGCAGAGAGTGTCGGCGAAACCGTTTACCTGTCCTCCGCGAGAACCGACGCTGCCGTCATCCTGATGTATCATGCGGATAACGTCAACCTGTATGCTTACGGTCGCGCGAAGGACATCTTCACTCGGAAAGAACTGCAAAACATCCTCGAAACCGCCAACGCCGAAAATACCTATCTGAACGCTTTTCTGAAGTATATCGAGATGACAGGTCTTCTTCTCGGCGAAAAAGGCGTGCAGCCCATTCCGTCGGAACGTCAGCAGCCCCGTTTTGTGGATAACGCCAATCTGGTCAGCGCGAGCGATGAAGCCGCTCTGCTGGCGAAGCTGGACGAAATCAGCGAGGCAAGGCAGATTGACGTGGTGATCGTGACGGAAAACGCCATCGGCGACATGACCTCGACCCAGTATGCGGATAATTTTTATGATTACAACGGCTACGGGCTCCAACTGACCCGCGACGGCATTCTGCTGCTCATCAGCATGGAGAACCGCGACTGGGCGATCAGCACCCACGGTCTGGGCATTGACATTTTCACCGATGCGGGGCAGGAATACATGACCGATCGGTTTGTTTCCTATCTGAGCGACGGGGACTATTATGGCGGATTCGACTGCTTTGCCGATCTGTGCGATCAATTTATCGCGCATTACCAGGAAACCGGCGAGGTCTATGATGTGGGGCATCTGCCCAAGGCGCCGTTTGCGTGGGGAATGAGCATCCTCATTTCGCTTGCGGTGGGTCTGCTTGCGGGATTGATAACGGCGCTTGTCTTTAAGAGCGAACTGACGTCGGTCAGAATCCAGCCTTCGGCGGTCGGATATGCCAAGCCGGACAGTCTGCATCTCACGGAACGCAACGATATGTTCCTCTATCATGTGGTCAACCGCACGGCAAGACCCAAGGAAACCGACGGCGGTCATTCCGGTGGCGGCGGCGGCGGTTCCCACACCCACCACAGTTCCTCCGGCAGCACCCACGGCGGCTCACACGGACATTTTTAATGCGTAATTCGTAATGCGTAATGCGTAATGAACGCGGACGGAAATGCCTGTTCCGCTTCGGGTTGCGATGCGTGTTTCATACTGACAACGGAAAAGGGAGACTTTCTCAAATGAGGGGATGGTCTCCCTTTTCTTTTTCTTTTTATAAAAGAAGAAAAACAGAAAACCGCACTCCCGTCACTATCCATTACGCATTACGAATTACTCATTACGCATTAAATTGCATGTTGCCTTTGTTTTTTGCAGGTGGGCGGAAAGTCCTTTATTTTTTTGACGCCGTGTGGTAATATATAGCTACGGCAGAGAAAAGGAGTGTGCGGCACAAAATGAAGCTGTTGATCGAGCAGTCGGATCAGTATACCGACGCGGAAATTGTCATCAAATGCGGCATGATGGATGATCGGCTGGAAAGCATTATCCAGCATATCCGCCTGCATATGTTTTCAGTGGCAGGCGTGAAGGACGGAGAAACGAAGATTTTTCCGCTGGGCGATATTTATTATTTTGACAGTACCGACGAGCGGACGTTTCTGTATCTGGAAAACGATGTGTATGAATGTTCGCTGAAGCTCTATGAACTGGAGGAGCAACTGGAAAAGGCGAACTTCGTGCGCATCAGCAAGTCGTGCATTGTCAATATCATGAAGCTCGACAGCGTGCGTCCTCTGCTCAACAGCCGCTATGAGGCCAAGCTGGAAAACGGCGAAAAACTGATTATCAGCCGCCATTATCTGCCTGGCTTCAAGCGAAAATTCGGGATATAGAAGGGAGTTTTTCATGATGCGGTGGAAAAAAAGATGGAGCCAATTCTTTACAACCGTTTGCACGTCCTTTACCCTTGTCGTGCTGTTGTATGTGGCGCTGGCGGACTGGATGGAAGCGGATGTGACGGTGAGAAGTATCTGGGATTTGTTTGCGATTTGCGCGGCGGTCGGAGTGGTGATTTTTCTGACAGACCTTCTGCCCGTCAGGAGCGTACCGCTGCGATTGGTCATTGCTTTTTTTGACGTATGCGCCACGGTGTTTTTAGTGGGCGGTGCGGTTCTGAAATTCATTCCGCTTGACGCCGCGATTATACTGACGGTGCTGGGCATGATCTGCGCGGCATACGCGGCGGTGTTCGCCGTGTCGATCGTGAATGAGAGAATAGCGGCGGCGGATATCAACCACAAGGTGATGGAAATGAAAAAACGCCGCCAAAGGGAGGGCAGCGTCAATGGAAAGAGCGAATACAACGAACATGATTGAGGTACGGCATCTCAAAAAATCCTACGGCGATGTGCAGGCGGTCAAAGACATCAGCTTTTCGGTAAAAAAAGGCGCACTCTTTGCCTTCCTCGGCATCAACGGCGCGGGGAAATCCACCACTATCGACATGATCGCCACCATGCTGCGACCCGACGAGGGAGATGTGAGGGTGAACGGTCATGTTCTCGGGCAGGAGGATGACGCCATTCGCCATGAAATCGGCATTGTCTTTCAGGACAGCCTGCTTGACCCGATGCTGACGGTCAGGGAAAACCTGATGATACGCGGTTCGTTTTACGGTATGCGCAAAAAGGAAGTCAAGGCTTCGGTGGCGCGTGTCACCCAAACGGTGGGACTGGGCGAATTTATCGACCGCCGTTACGGCCAACTGTCGGGCGGACAGCGCCGCCGCGCGGATATCGCCCGCGCGCTCATCAACACGCCTGCCGTTTTGTTTCTGGACGAGCCGACGACGGGACTTGATCCGCAGACCCGCAGGAGCGTGTGGCACACCATCCAAAACTTACAGGAAACAAGCGGCATGACGGTCTTTCTGACAACGCATTACATGGAGGAAGCGGCGCAGGCGGATTATGTGACGGTGATGAGCAAGGGCGAGATCATCGCCCAGGGAACCCCCATTGAGCTGAAGGAACGCTACAGCAGCGATATGCTCAAGATGAAATACGCCGATCAGGCGGCGCTGGCTGCCATAACGGCATGGCTTCGCGAAGTGGGAGCAGTCTACACGGAAGGCGTGGAAACCGTGGATGTGAAGCTGGACAGCACCATGCAGGCGATCCCCCTCATCGAGGCGTGCAAGGACTGGTTGGTCAATTTTGAAGTGGTCAACGGCACGATGGACGATGCGTTCCTCCGCGCCACAGGCGCCAATGAGGATGACGGCAGGGAGGACGGGTAAAAATGTTTATCATGGCAAAGCGCAACATCAAGCTGTACTTTCGCGACAAAGCCAATGTGTTTTTCTCACTGATGGCGGTGCTGGTGATTGTCGCGCTCAATATTTTCTTTTTGACAGACACGCTCAACAAGGGCATGAGCGAGGTGCCGCACATTGAGAGACTGGTCGGCACATGGCTCGTGGCGGGTATTGTGGCCGTCACCTCCACGACTACCGCGCTTGGCTCACTGCATATCATGATTGACGACAAGGCGCGCAAAATCCACAAGGATTTTTACACATCCCCTTTGCGGAGAAGCTCGCTTGCGGGCGGTTATCTCATCAGTTGCATGGTGGTGGGCGTCATCATGAGCGTCATTGCCTGCGCGGCGGGCATCGGATATATGGTGTATCTTGGCAGCGACATTCCTTCGGCGGCGACACTCGCAAAGACATTAGGCGTGATTGTGCTGGCGGTACTCGCCAACGGCTCGCTGATGTTCTTTATTACAACGCTGCTGTCATCGGCGAGCGCCTTCTCCGCCTTTTCTACGGTGGTAGGCACACTGATCGGCTTTCTGATGGGCATCTATATGCCCATCGGCAATCTGCCCGACGGCATTCAGTGGGTTGTCAAACTGTTTCCTCCTACCTACGCGGCTTCGGCGCTGCGCGCGGTACTGATGGAGGATGTGTTGAGCGAGACGTTCGGCGGCATGGCAGCGCCGCCCCAAAACCTGCCGGAGGGCTATGAAATCATGACAAGAGCCGACTTTGAGCAGTTCATGGGCGTGAATTTTGCATTCGGGAATTACACCACCGATCTGACGACGGCACTGGCGGTTATGACGGCGGCGGCGGTTCTCTTCTGCGGGCTTTCCGTGATTGCCGTGGGAAGGAAGAACCGCTGAGCCTGCGGTTGACTGCATGGAGGTCAGGACGGCACAACAAAAACAGCGGACAGGGCGCGTATGATTGACGACGCGACGTGACCTGTCCGCTGTTTTTTCTTTTTTTGAGAAGTCCGGAAAGCGTCTTGCGCGTGTTTCCCCCCATCTGCAGTTCCTAATGTGCCATCAGTGCCGCAAATTCCTGTACTTCTTCCAGAGAAAGATCCGTGTAATCCGCAATTTCCTCCACTGTCAGCTTGCCGCTCAGCAGCATTTTAAAGGCGGTTTTAACGGCGTTTGTCTTTATCCGCACCATTTCCTTTGCCTGCATTTTTTCTGCTTCCGCCTGCCGGGCTTCTGCTGCTGCCTGCCGGGCTTCCGTTTGCGCTTTTTCGATTTTTTCTTTTGCTTCCTGCAAACCCTCGGCTCTGCCTTCGGCTTTCAATTCCTCCCAGAAATCACACATTTCCTTCGCCCCCTTGTCGTCATCTTTAAAATGTCTCGCCTTGTCCGCCAACAGCAAACAATGCGTCTTGTCAGGATCGACGCAGTTGAAATCATGCATCAGCCTGCCCAGAGCAGAATCTCCTGTCATGGCGGCGTTCACATACAAAATATGCGATTTGTCACCGAATGCTTCGTTGGTTTCCTGAATCCTTCTGTCAATATGATAGATGGGTAATCCTCCGTGCAGCGCGTCATTTTCCGTAATGAAAATCACATAGCTTTCCGGCAGCACCCCGAAATCATAGCCCGACGGAAACAGATTGGCGTCAATCATACTGCTGTAATACCGCGCACGCAGGGGAGACGCACCGTTGGCTTTCCGCTGCACCTCCACATTGTACCAAACCTCATTGCTGTCGGTGGCGAACGCGTCAAGAATAATCTCACGCCCCCACAGATTTTTCATGCGATACTGCGTTTTGACATCCGTTACCTTTAAATCAGCTTTCCCAAGCAAGATTTGTAAAAGCAACTGCGTACATTCCAGGTCATCCGCAAAACAGACGGAGAAAAAATCGTCATCCAGCAATCGCAGGTTTTTGATTCTTTCCCGATATCGCTGGGGAATTTCGGTCTTTTTGTTTTCCTGCTCCATTGACGTCATCTTCTTTGTACATTATTATTATTATAACAAACCGTCCTGTTTTTTTCAATATATATCCGCCATTTTCTCCTTTTTCCGGGATCAATGCCATGATATAAAATCACTATCCACAACTTAGTTAAAATAACTGCGTGCCACCTCCCTCAAAGAGGGAGGCGAATAATGGCTCCCTCTTTGAGGGGGCTGTCGGCGTAGCCGACTGGGGGAGTGCTTAAGTTGTGGATAGTGGATATAAAATATATAAAAAAAGACAGAGCGGTCGACGGCATTTCTCCGTGCGCCCTGTCCTTTTGCGGGTTCAAAGACTGTGCCTGCGGTCCGCTTACTTCAGCAGCGCTCTGACAATCTCTCCGATATACACAAGATGATAGTCCTTCTGTGCATAAAAGGTCTTGTCAATATCAGGCAGCAGCATATGTTCCGGTTTGATCTCTCCGACATACAGCTTTTTGCAGATGAAGACCAGATCGGCTTCCTCAAAACAGGGAGCCTCAAATTCGTGGCTCAGCGTCAGACCGGATTTGGCGATTTTATCCTCGCTGCGTCCGCTTATTATGCCGCAATAGGTGAGCTTGTCGCGGAGATGAGAGGGAAGGAAGCTCAGAGAAAAATATGACTGCGCGTCCAAAAATTCGCGCGTGTAGCGCTGGGGACGAATATAGCAGGTGACGGTGTCCTTGTTCCAGAAAACGCCTGCGCCGCCCCAACTGGCGGTCATGGTGTTGACCTTTGTTTCGTCTC
Source organism: uncultured Ruminococcus sp. (assembly GCA_902762395.1). Classification (GTDB taxonomy): domain Bacteria; phylum Bacillota; class Clostridia; order Oscillospirales; family Acutalibacteraceae; genus RUG762. The sequence goes on along the minus strand of CACWOA010000054.1, from coordinate 8,975 downwards.
CCGCCGTGACGAGCATCCATTGCTCCCCGATCGCCTTGAAGGGGTTGAGCTTGAGTTCATGGGGATTCACTTGTCTGAACATGATGATAACCTACCTTTCTATATATGATTTATAGTATTGTATGAATGGAACTGTACCGATATACCTGCACGGGATATGCCTTTTCAGATCAAATGAAAACGTCCCGCAACCATGCCGGGAAACACGGCAGCGGAACGTTTTTTGAAGCATTAATAGTAACTGGTGGGAATCGAAAGCTCGCTGAAATCACGGGAGGAAGAGCCGAATTTTTCAAACGCCTTGTCGTTGAACGTGACGTTTTTCTCTTTTTCGGCACAAGACTGCAATTCCTTGATAAAATCCTCATACTTGTATTCGACAAGCAGACTTTCGCGGCTGTCGTCAGTAATGAGTTCGCCTGTGTTAAGCTTGACCTTTTGCACCAGCGCGATTGCGGAATCCGTGACCAGAAGGGTAAACTGACCGTTTTTCAGCGCCATGATCTTTTTTCCGTCCTCGCTTTCCGTGTCAAAGCGGGAGGTGGAATCGGTGTAACCGCCCTTATAACTGGTAGCGTTTTTGTTGAACTCCTCACACTTCTTGGCAAAATCAAGTTTTCCTTTTTCCGCCTTGGACTGGATATCCTTATATTCTTTTTTGACCGCTTCGATTTCCTTGTCGGACATTGCCGAACCGTCTTCGGTGTAAAAATACTGCTGGATGAAATTGATAGTGGCGTAATTTTCGCGGAGGTACTGTTTCAGCTCGTCGTCCGTGATGGGGTCCGTGCCGTCCTTGCCGTATTTGGCGGTGAAAAGATTGGATTTAAGGGTGAGATCCTTGTAATATTCTTCGACAGAGCTTTGCGCGACACCGTTCTTTTCGAGAACGTCCTTGTCAGTCTCATAGGCGGATTTGGCGTTCTCCACCGCTTCGCTGATCTCCTCGTCCGTGAGTTCGATCTTATAGTCCTTGGCCATGAGACAGGCGCCGACATAGGACTTCACCTTGCTTTTTGCTTCTTTGTCAACATATTCGGTCGCTTTGCTGTCGCTATCCGAAACCGTGACGGTCTGCTCGCTCAGTTTTTGGGAGGAAGTGAGAAGTCCGCTTTGCACGCTCTCGCGATACACGGTCGCCTGACCATAGATATAGAGTCCGATGGGGACGATCGTATCCTTGCCGATTTTTGCCGCCCAGCTCAGATTGCTTCCGCAGGAAGCAAGAGACAATGTGACGGCAGCGGCAGAGATGACTGTCGCGACTCTTTTTATCAGTTTCATGAAATAATCATACCCTTCATTTAAATTAATGGGAAACCCTCATACGGCATCCGCATCGACTGACATACGCTAAAAGATATTATATCCTTTTCAAACGAATTTGTCTACACATTTTCGAGAATATTCATGTTATTTTAACGAATTTATGATAACAGAAGATACGGAACAACAAACGCAAAGGGATTGGCTGCGACGCCAGCCGGATGACAAGACAGAAGGAACCTCCGCCCTGCTGCAATGGGATAACAGCAGGGCGGAGATTTGGGAAGTATAAAAGGAGGTTATTGTCTGTTATGGAGCGGCTTGATCCGGGAATCAAAAGCCGGTTCCGAAATTGGAAACCGTGTACTCGCCGTCTTCGCCGTATTTCAAAATGCCGCAGTTGGACTTATCGCGCACCCACTGACCGTCCAGTTCCCCGGTGGCGGCTGTAAATTCGATAGGATCAACCCCTTCGGCGATCTTTAATTCGTAAACGATATCAAATACAATATCATTTTCGTCCAGCTCGTAATCAGCGAGAGCGCCGTCCGCCGCGATTTCATCGGGCGTGTAAACTTTGACACTGGTGGTTTTGAAATCCTCGATCTTATCCTCATAGGAGTCTCTGATGTAAAGCTCCACCACTTCGCTGACGATGTCGGCATCACTCTGCACCACCGACTGGGACTCGGCGGCGCCGGTTTTGCCGTCTTTTTTTGCGTCCTTGCCACAGGCGCACAGCGAAACCGTCATGGCCGCCGCCAAAGCAATGGCCGCTAATTTTTTCACGTTTGTCATGTTCAACATCTCTTTTCTCTCTGTTTTGGTAAAACACCCTACGTTACGAAAGGCAGAAATGCCCTTCTTTATGCTATTATAACAATGTATGAGAAAAATGTCAAGAGCATTCAACCATGTTTCACATAAATTCATTTTTAAAATTAATTTCCGTGGGCAGGAAGCGCTTTTTTGCCGCCTGTTTCCTGTGATTCCGCCTGACCGCGCCTGCTCTGCTCGAACTGCTCAAAGGATTTCTTTGCCTCATTCCACAGCACATCCTTGCCCGCTTCCGCCAGCTTTTTCAGCGACTCCGCCACTTCGCCGTAAGTGGTTTTGCTGATCCTGGAAACCGCTTTCAGTATGGCGTTGTAGGACACCCATTTGTTTTCGTTCATCTCTGTGAGGGTGGAAGCGCCCGACGCGTCGAGCGAATCGAAAATCGCGGAAACCACCGCCTTCTTTTCCTCGTCATTAAGGGTGTTCAGCCACTTTTTGAGCGTTTCATCCATAAAAAGGCTGGCGGATGAAAAACCGTCCGCTTCTTCAAAGACGGTGCCTCTCACACTCCATGTATAGGGGTCATGCTGAAGAAGCCCCTTCACCTCGCTGTTGATGACCTTCGGCTTGACCTTGCTGGACAGCAGAATGCCGATCAGCGACGACTCCGGGATAATCTTGGTGACCTTTTCCAGAATCGAGGCATACTGCTTTGATTCCACGACACTCTGGTTAAAGCCGGGACCGTCATTGGAATACACCTCGATCACCCGGTCGCGCCTGACCGCTTCCTTGCAGAAAGCCGCCGCATACACGGCAAAATTGCCACCCTTGGAATGACCGCCCACCCGCAAGGAATAGTCGGTGTGTCCGGCAATGCGGTTGAGATACGCCGCCGCTTCGGACTGCCCCGGCGTTTCGGAGAGATAGCTGATATTGAAATCCTCCCGCCAGCCCACAATGGTGTTGTCGGTGCCGCGATAGCCCACATACGCCGTGCCGTCCCCCACCACAAACGTCGCGCAGGCAAACTGCACCTGTTCATCCGCCGCCACCTTATCGACATACGCGCCGACGCGGATATCCTTGAAGCGCGCCGTCTCCGCCGCCTTTTTGAGAAGGGGCTTGGGGTCATTGATAATATAGGACTGGTCATAACCGAGTGCGAGATATTTTTCGCAAAGCTCCGCTATGGTAACGGTAAAATCAATGCTGTCGTCAACAATCCCGTTCATATCCAGATAAGCGAGTTCCGAAAAAATCAGATTATCCACCTCGTTAAAGGGGCGCTCGGCAAAGGTCAGATCGCCGCGCATATCGAGATAATCCATGATATTCATACAAACCACCCTTTCTGTCAATGTGAAATGTAAAGTGTGAAATGGAAAGTGGTTAGTGGTCAGTGGTCAGTGGTCAGTGGGAAGTTCACCGATCTTTCCTTTTTCGCTCTTTACGGGTATTGTACCACATTTTGACGGAAAATGAATAAAGAAACAGTGAATTCCAATCTCTTATTGACTTAAAATCGGAGCGATGCTATATAAACCGTATCCCAGCCAACAGGAGGTTGCCCGCTATGAAAAACAACATGGAAGAACTTTGCAAAGCCGTCAATGCCATGGAACTGGTGCAGTCGGTCAATTATGAGCAGCTCTATGACCCCGTGACCCAATCGCTGGACTGCCGCCTGACCATGATCTTCCCCCCTTCCCTCCGATATGACGGAGAATCATTGCTGAAAGTCACCTTTTTCCATCCCGCCGAATTTGACGTGGAGACGATTTATCATCTTATCCGCAGACCCTTTATTGAAGTACATGACATCTCCGACAGGCAGTGGGAACATGGCTGTTATGTGATCGCGGACGTGGAGGATTACTTCCGTGTGACGTGCGAAGGGTTTGAAACGGAATGGCTGCCGCCCGAAGAGTGGAAATCCGCTTAAAACGACAAGACCCGACCGAAGACATACTCTTTGAGAATGCCTTGCGGTCGGGTTTTGTATGGGAGTATTGATAGGAAAAAGAGTGGAAGTCAATAAAAGAATACGGTGGTTTACTTTCTCGTAATCTTCATCTGATCGTTTTCAAATCCCACTTCGATGCGCTCTCCGGCTTTTACCGTGCCGTCGAGTATCTTCTCGGACAACTGATCCTCGATCTCCGACTGGATGGCTCTCCGGATGGGTCTGGCGCCGTAAACCGGATCGAATCCGTGTTCGCTGATCGTCTTGGCGACGCTCCTGTCAAACGTCACGTCGATGTTCATTTCTTTCATTCTGGTTGCCAGCGAACCCAGCATCTTCCCGGCGATTTGCTCCACATCCTCCTCGCTGAGCTTGCGGAACACGATGATATCGTCCAGACGGTTGATGAATTCCGGACGGAAGGTTTCCTTCAGTTCCTCCATCACAGCCGCCTTGATCGCGTCATATTCCTGCTGCGCCTGATCGCTGCTCTCCGTCTGTCCGAAGCCAAGCGCGTTCTTTCCGCCGCCTGTGATGGTGCGCGCGCCGAGGTTGGACGTCATGATGATGACGGTGTTTTTGAAGTCCACCGTGCGTCCCTGCGAATCGGTCACTCTGCCGTCACCGAGGATTTGCAGCAGGATGTTGAGCACATCGGGATGTGCCTTTTCGATTTCGTCAAACAGCACCACGGAATAGGGTCGTCTGCGAATCTTTTCGGTGAGCTGTCCGCCCTCGTCGTAGCCGACATAGCCCGGAGGCGAACCGATGAGCTTCGACACGGTATGCTTCTCCATGAATTCCGACATATCGAGACGAATCATGGCGTTTTCGTCTCCGAACATGGCTTCCGCCAGCGCCTTGCTCAGTTCTGTCTTGCCCACACCGGTGGGACCGAGGAAGAGGAACGAACCGATGGGGCGCTTGGGGTCTTTGAGTCCCACACGTCCGCGGCGGATGGCCTTGGCTACGGCGGTCACTGCCTCATGCTGACCGACAATTCTCTCATGAAGAATGTCCTCCATCCTGAGCATACGTTCGCTTTCCTCCGTGGTAAGCTGCACCACGGGAATGCCCGTCCACTGGGACACGATTTCCGCGATATCTTCCGTCGTCACCGTGTCTTCCCTGCCGGCGCTGCTCTTCTTCCACGCGTCTTTTTGCTCCTCGAGCCGGGTGGTGAGTTCCTTCTCACGGTCGCGCAGCTTGGCGGCGCGCTCGAAGTCCTGCGTGTTGATGGCTTCCTGCTTGTCCGCCGTCACCTGCTTGATCTGTTCCTCCAGATCTTTCACATCGCCGGGAGCCGTCTGTCTCTTGAGGCGCACGCGGGACGCGGCTTCGTCGATCAGGTCAATCGCCTTGTCCGGCAGATATCTGTCCGCGATGTAACGCGCGGAGAGATTGACGGCGGATTTGATGGCTTCGTCGCTGATCTTGACCTTGTGATGTCCCTCGTATCGGTCGCGCAGTCCCAGAAGAATCTGCTCGGCTTCTTCCTCGGTCGGTTCGCCCACCATGACCGGCTGGAAACGGCGTTCGAGTGCGGAATCCTTCTCGATATACTTGCGGTATTCCGTGATGGTGGTCGCGCCGATTACCTGGAAACTGCCGCGTGCGAGCATCGGTTTGAGGATATTCGCCGCATCGGTCGCCCCCTCGGCAGCACCCGCGCCGATCAGGGTGTGGATTTCGTCAATGAAAAGAATGGTGTTGCCGTCCTTGATGACCTCGTCGATCACCGACTGAATGCGTTCCTCAAATTCGCCGCGGTACTTGGAGCCCGCGATCATGCCGGTCAGACTGAGATCCACGATCTTCTTGTTTTTAAGCGATTCCGGCACTTCGCCTTCCGCGATTTTGAGCGCCAGACCTTCCGCAATGGCGGTCTTGCCCACGCCCGGTTCACCGATCAGACAGGGATTGTTCTTGGTGCGGCGGGAGAGAATCTGTATCACGCGGTCGATCTCCTGCTGGCGGCCGATGACCGGGTCAATCTTGCCCTTTTTGGCTTCGTCGGTCAGGTCGCGGCCGTATTTTTTCAGGCTCTTGCCCTTGCCGCCCGCATGACCGCCCTGCGCGCCTCCAAAGGGATTGCCGCCGCCCATGCTGAAGAATCCGCCGAACGGGCTGGAGGGCTGCTGTTCCTCACGTTCGTTATCATCGTCATAGCCGTCCCCGTCTTCACCGTTGAAAAACCGCGTCAGCGAATCGGCAATGTCCTGCATATCGCCGCCCAGCTCCTGTATGAAGTGAACGGCATAGCTGTCGCTGTCCCCGATCATGGCGAGAAGGATGTGTTCCGTCCCTACATAGCTGTGACCCATCCGCCCGGAGAGAAGCTTGGCGGTTTGCAGCGTCCGCTTGCCGCGCGCGGTCAGGTCGTTGGGATTGACATTGCAGCGCACGCCCTGCCCGTGAACCTCTGTCAGCTTTTCTCTCACCGCGTCCGCCTCCACACCGTTCTCGTTGAGAATGGTCTGCGCGGCGGAAGCGTCGGTTTCGAGAAGTCCGAGAAGGATATGCTCCGAGCCGACGAAGGTGTGTCCCATCTCCTGCGCATTCTCAAACGCGCGGTTCAGGGCGATATTTGATTTTTCCGTGAATCCTTTGAAGTTGTACATAAGTCTTCCCTCATTTCTCTCAAAAATTTTTCTGGTGAATCTCTTGTCAAAAGTCGTAATCGGTCGCAATGGAAAGGAACCCTTTTCTGTATTCGCCCGACCCCGTCGCAAATCCGAGCGCGTTCTGCTCGTTCGGCTACGCCTCACTCGTGGGGACGCTGTCCCCACTCCCCTGCAAGGGCGCCGCCCTTGACCCGCGAGGAGGACCAGTCCCCCTCGACTCCCACGCTCGCATTCGCTCGCTAATTATGCGCTGCGCTATGCTTTTTTCTTTTTCCCACTCCCCACTCCCCACTAACCACTAACTTCTCTCTTTTTTACGCAATATCGGTGTCTCTGAAAACCTGCCGCAGGATTTCGGCGCGCTTCTTGTCGCGCTGCTGCGCTGTCATTTCCTCGCCGTACCGCTCCATCAGGCACGCGGGCTGCATTTCGGTAAAGATGCCGCTGAGCTGGTCGAGCGTCACACCTGTCACAATGCCGCCCGCCACGCCCATGCGTACCGCGGAATACAGCTTGGCAAATTCGTCGCTGCTCATAACCCTGGCGCTCTTCATAATGCCGAGCGCACGCCACACGTTGTCCTGATAGCCTTCGTCCTTCAGCAGTCTGTCTCTGGATTTCTTTTCCAGTGCGATAATCTGGTTGGTAATCTGGGTCAGATTGGAAACCGTGTCCTTTTCGCTGATGCCCAGCGTCACCTGATTGGAAACCTGATACATCGCGCCGTCGGCCTCGCTGCCCTCGCCGTAGCTGCCGCGGATGGTCGCGCCGACCTTGGGAAGACTTCCCGCAATCTGACGGAGCGTGCCGTCGGCTTCGGCAGCGGGCAGGTGCATCATGACCGACGCGCGCATACCGGTGCCGAGATTGGTCGGACAGGCAGTGAGATAGCCGAGTTCCTCATCGAAGGCGAAGTGCAGCGTCTCATCGAGAAGGGTGTCGATCTTATCCGCCATATCATATGCCTTTTCGAGCTGCAAACCGCTGCCCATCACCTGCATCCTGATGTGATCTTCCTCATTCAGCATAATGCTCACGGATTCGTCATTCATCAGGAGAAGCGCCCGCCCTTTGGGATAGCGGGCAAATTCCGGGCTGACAAGGTGGCGTTCCGCCATAGCCGCCAGCTCTACCGCGCTGAGCTGCTCCGCGTCATAATAGCGGAAGCTGTCGCGCAGCGCCGAATTGCCGCCGAGAAGCGCGTCTCTGACCTTTTGATTGATCTCTCTTTTCTGCTGGTCGTTCATCAGATGCGGGAAGGGGTAACCGTTGCAGTTTCTTGCCAGCCGGACGCGGGTGCTGATAACCACGTCCGACTGCTCCCCGTCTGTTTCATACCATTTTTTTGCCTGCTTGTTATTTTCCGTCATATCCAACACTCCAATCAATCATTCGTTTGTTTGTCTGCTTACTTTTCCATCGCCTTGATCTTGTCTCTGAGTTCGGCGGCCAGTTCGTAATTTTCGCTGTTTACCGCTTCGGTGAGCTGCTTTTTGAGGGAAACAAGCTGGTTTTCATTGCTCTGTTCCGTCGTAATTTTGGAGTGCTTGCCGCAGTGGACGGTGTTGCCGTGCATCTTTTTGATGGTCGGGGCGAGCCGCGCCTTGAATTCGGTGTAGCAGTTGGGACATCCCACTTTGCCTGACTCCGCAATGGAATTGAAATCGGAGCCGCACACCGAGCAGCGTTTGCCCGAACTGAGCGACGGCATGGCGCCGAAGGAACCAAAGGGCGAACTGAGAAGGCTGCTGACAATGTCAAAGCCGCTCATGGGGTTGAACATTTTGTCGAGACTGTCGAATCCGCCAAATCCGCCGAAGTGGAACATGGAGCCGAATTCGCCGTTATTCTGCATTTCCGCCGCACATTCCGGGCAGAGATGGTATTCGTGAACATCGCCGTTCACATTGGTCTTGATATAAGCGGTCGCTTCGTTTTTCTTGCATTTCTCACACAACATAAGTCTTCATTCCCTTTCCGTATTTTTTGATTCATACCAAGATGATTATTGGCTGACGGTGCATTTGATAAGCATCTGCTTTAAAATTCCCGCCCGCGCGACATCGCGGTATTCGATAGGCAGTGCTTTGAGCGCCCCGTCGCCGCACGCCGCCAGCATGAGTTCCGCCGCGCCTGCCGCAAGAATGCCTTGGTCAGTCAGATTGACGATCAGCATACGCGCCGTGCCGGCTTCCAGACGGTCGCCGATGCTGTTGACGACGTGCATCACCGCCGACGGACCGCTCAGCCGCACACGCGTAATGCGGATGTAGCCGCCGCCGCCTCGCCTGCTTTCCACCAGATAGCCTTGCTCAGGGGTGAAGCGCGAGGTGATGACGTAG